>NZ_VPDG01000002.1:0-300000 GCF_013417805.1 Acinetobacter sp. YH12226
GAACTTCTTCGCCAAGCTCAAGCAGTATCGAGGTATTGCTACGCGCTATGATAAATTGGCTCAAAACTTCCTGTCAGCAATCTACCTTGCTTCAATCATGATATGGCTTAATTGATGACACGCCCTAGAACGAATACGCTCAATCAATAAATGTTTCGACTCTGACAAATGGGTATTTTGCGGACCATCAATTGGGTCTGAGCCGTGTTGCACAGCTCGGAATCAATAGTTAAGGCAACGGCCTGACCTTCTTTAACCGCATCTGCGATATCTGCATAGCGCATGGCGGAAATCCCATGTCCAGCCACCACATAATTTTTTAAGGCATAAATAGAATTGGTGGTCAGACCAATATTCAGGTTCACTTGTAAGTGCACCATTTCACTGTCGAGTAGCTGACGGAAACCATGCCCTACGGGCATTAAGGCAAATTTATAGTCTGAAATTTCGGAAAGACAAATGCGATGCTTGAGCTTGGCAAGAGGATGACCGGCAGGAACAGCCAGAATAAAAGGTTCTGTTTTATGGGCAATGGTGCTGATGTCTGTATGAAATGGAGGATTATACGCCAGTCCAATATGCGCCAGGCTGTCCACAATATGTCGTACCACATGCTGGGCACTCATTAATTCTAACTGGATTTCAAGATTTGGATATTTATGATGCACATGTCGAAGTACATCATAAATCATGTGTTGCATATAACTTTCACTAGAAACAATGTTCACTTTGCCGAGTTGAGAAGATTGCAGCTGAAATAAACTGTCAAATAATTCATTTTCACGATTTTTATTTTCCTTGAAATACTCAAGTACCAGATAGGCAGCTTCAGTCGGAATAATATGCCGTCCCTTACGTTTAAATAAGTTTATTTTTATTTCAGATTCAAAGAGTTGAATCTGTCGGCTCATGGCAGACTGTTCGATATTCAGGATGTCTGCTGCTTTACGCATCGAGCCAAACATCATCACCGTATAGAAATAGCGTAAACGCTTTTCATTGATTCCGTTCAGTGGCGCAAGGAATTGCAAGTTTCTGTCCATAAAAACTCTGATGCTTTTAAAGCATCAGTATGCCTAAAAAATTACATTGTTATCAAGTCAGGAGCATGCTTACATGGGTTTTGAACAATAAGAAGATCTAGATAAAAAGGAGTTTTAGATGGATTTAATCACCTCCCGTCAACAACGGTTAGACCAGATTTACAAGAAAGTAAGCTGGCGCCTGCTGCCATTTTTATTGCTGTGTTATTTCTTTGCTTATCTGGACCGGATCAATATCGGATTTGCCAAGTTGCAAATGCAGCAGGAGCTGGGCTTTAACGATGCAATTTATGGCATGGCAGCCGGCATATTCTTTTTAGGTTATGTCCTGTTTGAAGTGCCAACCAACCTGTATTTTGAAAAAGTCGGCGCCAGAAAAACCATTACCCGCATCATGATTTTGTGGGGCCTGACCTCCATGTCGATGCTATTTGTCACCACCCCGCAGATGTTCTATGTCTTGCGCTTTTTACTAGGCGTATTCGAAGCCGGTTTTGCCCCGGGCATGATTTTCTATCTGACCTATTGGTATTCCGGTGCACGCATGGCACGTGTCATGGCGATTGTCATGCTGGCCGGGCCGCTTGCTGGCATGTTAGGCGCACCGTTATCGACACAAATTATGAGTACTTTCCATCAGATTTATAATCTTTCTGGCTGGCAATGGTTATTTTTATTAGAAGCTGTGCCGACCGTGCTGTTGGGCTGCGTAGCGTACTTTTATTTAACTGATCATCCCTCACAAGCAAAATGGCTGTCCCAAGAGGACAAAGCCTTATTGGTGAAAGAAATTTCCCAACATCAGTCTGCCACTGGTCATAGTAATTTTAAAGCGGTATTAAAGGATCCTTGGATTTATTTCATGGCCTTGGCCTACTTCACCATTATCTGTGGGATCTATGCGATTGGCTTCTGACTACCATCTTTACTGAAGTCGGGCGGTATCCAAAATTTGCAGATGATTGGTTGGCTGGTGGCGATTCCATATTTATGCGGTGCAATTTTCATGATCATTTTTGCCCGCAGCTCGGACAAATGGCAGGAACGGAAATGGCATTGTGTAGTGCCGACGGTATTGGCCTGAGTCAGCTTGATGTTGTCGGTGATGAGTGCGAATTTCCTGCTGTCCTTTATTGCGATCTGTACCGCAACGGGCTTTATGTTTAGTGCCTATACCATTTTCTGGTCAATTCCATCGAAATACTTAAGCGGTAGTGCGGCAGCAGGCGGAATTGCCCTGATTAACAGTATTGGATTACTCGGTGGTTTTGTCAGTCCAAATATTATGGGCATAGCGCAATCAATGACCGGTTCCATGCTGGCAGGCTGGTTCACGATTGCTGTGATCATGATGCTCGGTGGCGCTTTCCTAATTTATGCCTTCAGACTGAAAAAGCAAGCTGCACCTCAGCAAACAACACGCGCCGCCTTAATCGTCGATAAATAATCAATACGTAGCATAGGAAGGATTCAGGATATGAAGAAAATCATCATTGCGGGCTTTCAACATGAAACCAATACCTTTGCCCCGACCAAAGCAAGCTACGCGGATTTTGTCCAGGGTGGGGGATTTCCGCCGCTTAGCCGCGGCGCAGATATCCTGAAATTTCGGGAACAGAACATTCCGATTGGCGGTTTTATTCAACAAGCGGAACAATTCGGGTATCAACTTTTACCGGTGATCTGGGCGGGCACTTCACCTTCAGCGCATGTAGAGCAGGACACTTACCAGCGGATCTGTGATGAAATTATTGCAAGCATCCAGCAGCATCCGGCAGATGCGGTGTATCTGGATCTGCATGGTGCTATGGTCAGTGAACAGGTGGATGATGGTGAAGGCGAATTGTTAAGACGGGTTCGTGAAGCAGTTGGGCCGGATATTCCGGTAATTGCCAGTCTGGATTTCCATGCCAATGTCACGCAAGCGATGTTTGCCCATAGTGATGTGCTGATTTGCTATCGGACCTATCCGCATGTAGATATGGCCCAAACCGGACAACGTTGCGCTCAAGTGTTGGATCAAATATTCCGAGGTAAAAAGCTGCATAAGCAAATGTATAAGCTGCCGTTTTTAATTGCGCTGAATGCACAATGTACCGAGCTGGAACCTACCCAGTCTTGTATGAATTTACTCGAACAGCTAGAACAAAATAATCTTGTCCAGATGAATTTCACGCCGGGTTTTCCGGCGGCAGATTTTGCCGAATGTGGTGGTTGTATCTGGGGCTATAGTGAAAATGCTGTGCAGTTAGATCAGGCCATGCAACGCTATATCGCCCATGTGCTGCAACAAGAAACGCATTGGAATATGGGTTTTTTATCACCCGATCATGCCGTGCAGCAGGCGCTGCAATTATACCAACAGCATCATTCGACCAAACCTGTGGTAATTGCAGATACTCAGGATAATCCGGGAGCTGATGGCGATTCGAATACAACCGGGATGTTATCGGCGCTACATCGACATCAAGTTAAAAATGGATTGATTGGCCTCATCGTAGATCCTGCGGTGGTGCAACAAGCATATCAGCTTGGGCTTGGTCAGCATTTTTATGCGCAACTGGGCGGAACATCGGGTATTGCGGGGGATGCTCCATTTAGCGCTAAATTTAAAATCAAAGCCTATAGCGATGGAAAATTCAGCTATGGCGGACCCATGATGCATGGCGTCGAGGCGGATATCGGCCCGAGTGTATTACTGGAAATAGACGGTATTGAAATTGCAGTCAGTTCCTATAAAGCTCAGTTGCTCGATCGTAATATGTTTAGAATTTTTGGTATTGTGCCTGAAGATAAAACGATTGTCGTAGTGAAAAGCTCGGTACATTTTCGTGTAGATTTTCAGGACATGGCTGCTGCCATTTTGGTCGCGAAAGCGCCTGGTGCCATGAAAGCAGACCCGAATGATCTGCCTTGGCAAAAGATTGATCCTGATAGACGACTCGTGCCGATGGGCAAAAGTCTGGCGCAACGTGATCAGCCATTGCGTCGTACGGTCTAACATTTAACTAATATCCAATTAACACCCAAGCGATTGAACAGGCGAGCTCTATCATGATCTAGCCTGTTTTTTGATGAAAGCTCCCATTCCTTGAACTCAAGAGAAATTTAATACAATTTTCTGTTACCTGATCCTGTGTCTGGATCTGTTATTGATTAAATTCACTGACACCGACTTAAGCTAGCTCATAAAAGTGGACAGGAACTCAACATTCTTTTCAAACTCAACAAAATACCTATAATTCCAATTAGAAACTTGTTGTAAATTAAACCTTAGGAGAAAAACAAATACAGTTTTGACTTTCTTATTTTAAATTAGAAGAATCAACCGGAGATTCTCATTGCGCGCTGCCCGCTATAAAATTTTGCTCATTATCGTATTGCTACTGGCAGTAGGGTTTGCCCTATTTCGTTGGTGGCAGGGGCCAGTGGTGCCTAGTTATACGCTGAGTGCCATGCCGCTGGTACAAAATGTTGTTGCGACCGGACGTGTTGCGACAGTTTCACGTGCCCAGGTAGGCAGTGAAATTAGTGCTGTGGTTCTGCAACGTCTGGTGCAGGAAGGCGATCAGGTTAAACCGGGTGATCTGCTGGTGGTATTGAAATCGGATGAATTGCTGGCCCAAGTCAGACAGGCCGAGCTGGCATTGACCGAATTGGCAAGCAGCCGACGGCCACAGGCTGCAGCAGAACTGGCCAGTGCCAAAGCCCAGCTGGAGCAAGCCAGCCGAGAAGCTACACGTCGACGTAATGCAGAAGCCGGTATCCTGTCGAGGGAAGAAGTCGAACAGGCTGTGGAAGCAGAAAGAGTCGCGCGCAATAATTATGAGACAGCTCGGGTAAAAGCAGCCGCATTGGCTGCGGGTCAAGTCGAAGAAGCGTCGCTTCGGGAGCAGCTTGCAGTGGCACAGGCTCAACTGGCCAAAACCAAGATTCGGGCTGCGGTCGCCGGCACAGTACTGACACGCGATGTCGAGCCGGGTGATCTGGTTCAGCCGGGACAAACTTTATTTACCATTGCGTTAACAGGGAATACAGAAATCCGGGTACCGCTAGATGAGCGGAATTTACCGCAACTCGCCTTGCAGCAAAATGCGACCGTCATTAGCGATGCCTATCCGGATCAGTCTTTCCCAGCTCGGATCAATTTTATTGCGCCAAGTATTGACCCACAGCGCGGTACAGTAGAGGTCAGGTTAACTGTCAACCCCGTACCTGATTTTCTGCGTCAGGACATGACGGTATCGGTGAATGTCGAGACGGCCAAACGAACACGGGCACTGGCTATTCCGAATGATGCTTTAAGCAGTATCAAAGGAGATAAAGCTGTGGTCTTAATAGTACGTGCTGGAAAAGTACAGCGTCAGCAGATTACTTTGGGCTTGCGTGGCCTGGCCATGTCAGAAGTGAAAACCGGGCTGAGCGAGGGTGATCAGGTGCTGGCAGATGCCGAATCTTCATTGGAGGATGGCACCAGAGTTCGCTTAAAACCACAACAGAGTTCATTGCAGAATTCTGCTGATATGGCCAATAGCAAAAATGAATTACCGGTGAACTTCGATTGAAAAACTTATTCGGGCGGCTCTGGATCGAATGGAAAATCGCGGTCAGTTTTTTGCGCGAGGGTCGCGCGCAGTCCATCATGATTACCATCGGGGTTGCCGTGGGCGTAGCGGTGATCGTCTTTATCACCGCTTTGATTCAGGGGCTGCAAGCCAATATTGTCGAACGAACCTTAGGTACACAGGCACATATTCGTCTGTTGTCACCGGATGAAGTCAACCGGATTGTGTCACCTCCCGCCGGAACCGTGCAATTATTGCAGGAAGACAAACGAGCACAGCGCCTGCGTTCGATCAACAATTGGCAACAGATTACTGAAACATTAGACCAATTACCTGTACTGACCGCTGTCTCGCCGGTGGTGTCTGGTCCTGCCTTTGTACAACGCGGTGATGCGATTGAATCCGTGGCCTTGGTCGGGATGAATCTGGAGCGTTATCAGCAGATCATTCCATTAAAAGAATATTTAATCAGTGGTCAGTTGCGGGTCGGCGCGGATGATGTGCTGATTGGCAGTCAACTGGCCAAAGACCTCGGTGTTCAGGTCGGCAGCAAGTTGCGACTGGATACTGGTCAACAAAATAGTGCTTTGGTGAATATTGCCGGTATTTTTGAACTGGGTGTGCGCGAACTGGATGCGCGTTATGTCTATCTGGATCTCAAGCAGGCACAGTCCTTACTCGGCCTGCCAGGCGGGGTAACGGTGATTGACCTAACCATTGCCAATATTTTTGAAGCAGACCAGGTTGCCGCACAAGTCGGACGCCTGACCTCATTAAAAGCCGAAAGCTGGATTGAAACCAATGCACAACTGATGAATGCCATTACTGCACAAAGCCTGTCGACTAATATGATTATTGTCTTTGTCGCAATTTCGGTGGCTTTCGGGATTGCCAGCGTCATGTCCGTCAGTGTGGTGCAGCGCACCCGAGAAATTGGTATTCTGCGGGCGACAGGTGCAACCCAATCGCAAATCCTGAGGGTTTTTCTGTTTCAGGGCGCAATCTTCGGCTTGCTCGGTTCAGTGCTGGGCAGCATAGTCAGTTATGGCCTGGTGTGGGTATTTAATAATTTTGGTCCGGGATTATTCTATATTCCGATATCGATTGAACTGGTGATTTTGGCATTATTGTTGGCGACATTAACAGGCGTACTGGCTGCAGCGGTGCCATCACGCCGGGCCGCGGCACTCGACCCGGTGGAGGCGATTCGTCATGTCTGAGCAATCTCAGGAAGTTCTGCGTCTGGAAGCGCTGCGAAAATCTTATAATATTGGACAGCCCAATGAGGTTGAGGTCTTGCATGGCATTGACCTGCGCATTGATCGCAACGACTTTGCCGCACTCATTGGCCCTTCCGGTTCTGGCAAAAGTACCTTATTAAATATTCTGGGACTGCTGGATAAACCAACGAGCGGCGAGCTGTACTTGTTGGGACAACCTACCAGTGCGATGGATGATACCGGCCGTACGGCGCTGCGCGGCAACAGCATCGGGTTTGTATTTCAGTTTCACCATCTGATTCAGGCATTTAGTGCACTGGATAATATTCTCATGCCTTTAATGATGGCGCATGGCAAACCGGATCAGCAGGCAATGCAACGCGCACGTGATTTACTAGCGGCAGTGGGGCTGGAAAAATTTGCTGAACGTAAACCGAATGAACTTTCCGGAGGACAGCAGCAGCGGGTGGCCATTGCTCGGGCCTTGATTACTGAGCCGGCATTATTATTGGCCGATGAACCGACAGGTAATCTGGATACCCAGACCGCGGCTGATATGTTTGAACTGTTTCGTAAAGTGCATCGTGAACGCGACTGCGCCGTACTTTTAGTCACGCATGATCCGCGCCTGTCTGCCACTTGTGATCGTACCATCAATCTGGTCGATGGCCGGATTGAAAGTGATTCGAGCAATCCGCATCAAGATTAATCCAAACTGCAAGGAACCAGGAGGGCTAATTTTTTGAAGTGATAGAAAAGATATTTCAGATTTATAGCTTTCAAAAAATGATAGCCATATCTGAGATTGAAATAATCTGTAAACAACCTGTTTGTTAAAAAAAGGATGTACGCGATTGCCTACATCCTTAAATTTTGACGGTTTAATTTTAATGATCCTGACTTTTAGCTTGATCTAATCATTGAGTGCCGATAAATCCCTCTAATATAAACGTCAGGATGAAACCGAACTTAGTGGAACTACCACAAGTTTGCGCTTCATCCTTGCATAAGCCCCATCTCAAAGATTCAATCCGACTTTATTGTTCCAGATTACTTCTCAGCATCCAGGCAGTTTTTTCGTGTACTTCCAGTCTTTGCGTGAGAATGTCAGCAGTCGGCTGATCATTGGCTTCTTCAATGATCGAGAAAATACTTCTGGCAGTACGTGCCACAGTTTCATGCGCATCTACCAGTAAACGTATCATTTCTTCGGCTTTAGGCACACCTTCGACTTCTTTAATGGAGGTAAGTTTCACAAACTGTTTATAAGTACCGGGTGCTGCAAAACCCAAAGCCCGAATACGTTCAGCAATGACGTCCAACGCATTCCACTGCTCGGTGTATTGAGTCATAAACATGTTGTGCAGGCTGTTGAACTGGGGGCCGGTGACATTCCAGTGGAAATTATGAGTCATCAAATACAGGGTATAGCTGTCTGCTAAAAGTCTGGATAAACCATCGACAATTTTGGCGCGATCATCATGCGAAATCCCGATATCAATTTTCATTGCTTTAGATTCTTTTTTAGAAGAGGCCATGCTCTTACTCCTTCAAACTTAACGCGATACGGTGTATTAAAATAAAGTCGGATGTATCTGAAGCCCGAGCCAAGAGATGAAATGATCTCTATGACTTTGTATTTGATCTAACAGGCTAAGAGATTTAAGTGGTTATAAGTTATAGATATTAGATCAATATAAAGGCAGGAAGTTTAGTCATTATGTATAAGCAGGGCGCGGGATTGTAACTATTTAAATCTGTCAAGTTCTGACCATCTTCAGCGGTAGCACGTTAATTTTTCATAGCAAATTGAACTTCTAAAAAAGTCCTAATCATTTCAGGACTGAAACATCGTGTTAGGTTATGACGCTTATTTATGAGCAAGATCACATATCACTCCACTGAGTCTTTATTTCAAAATATCTCTGTAATATTTCAAAATTTTATTTTAAATAAATAACTTAGATTAAAATCTTAATCATTAATAAACCCGAAATTTATAAAAAATAACACAATGCTGCTTTAATTAAACAAGGCACTACAAACAATAATAAATCTCTTTCTCAAATGCAGTTATGTTAGGACACAGGCGAAACCAATAACAATATTCCCAGAAAAGCAAAAATGCTTCGAGTCAGCATATTCAGAAGAAATGTGAGGCTGATACAGGATCGGCTGTAGCAGATTGACTTGCGGGATGATTTTGATTCGGTAAGCCATGCAATATATAAGCTCAAGCGACTTTGAGATAGACCAAAAATATCTGAACTAAACTCAAGCTCAGCAAGGAATACATCATGAAAATTAAGGCCAATAGCCCCGCGACTGGTAAAGACGGTTTAGACAAACAAAATACCAATAAAAAAAGTGAACAGCTCGACGCATATCGCAGTGATGCGACCGAACAGGCACTCACTACCAATCAAGGGGTTAAAATTTCCGATAACCAGAACAGTCTCAAGGCAGGCGTTCGCGGTGCGACCTTGATCGAAGATTTTATTCTCCGGGAAAAAATTACCCATTTTGACCATGAGCGAATTCCAGAACGTATTGTGCATGCCCGCGGTGTCGGCGCACATGGCTATTTTGAGGCTTATCCGGGGAATGAAAAACTGACCAAGGCAGGCTTCCTGACCAATACCAGTGTGCAAACGCCAGTATTTGTGCGTTTTTCTACCGTACAGGGACCACGTGGTTCAGCAGATACGGTACGTGATATCCGTGGTTTTGCCACCAAGTTTTATACGGATGAAGGTAACTTCGATCTGGTAGCGAATGATGCGCCGGTATTCTTTATCCAGGATGGGATCAAGTTCCCGGATTTTGTACATGCAGTCAAACCTGAACCTCAGACCGAGATTCCTACCGGTGCATCTGCACATGATACTTTCTGGGATTTTGTTTCTTTAGTGCCTGAATCTGCACATGCGGTGATGTGGGCCATGTCGGATCGGGGTATTCCGCGTAATTTAAGAGCCATTCAAGGCTTTGGTGTACATACTTTCCGTTTTATCAATGCCGAGAATAAAGCGGTTTTTGTTAAATTCCACTGGACGCCAAAACAGGGTCTAGCCCAACTGGTCTGGGATGAAGCACAAAAACTGGCGGGTAAAGATCCGGATTTCCATCGTCGTGACTTATATGAAGCGATTGCCTCCGGTAACTATCCGGAATGGGAGTTGGGTGTACAGGTCGTCCCAGAAGAAGATGAGATGAAGTACGACTTCGACTTGCTGGACCCAACCAAAATTATTCCGGAAGAACTGGTGCCGGTGACGCCGATTGGCAGAATGGTGCTGAACCGTAATGTCGATTATTTCTTCGGTGAAACCGAGCAGGTGGCATTCTGTCCGGGACATATTGTGCCAGGACTGGATTTTACCAATGATCCATTATTGCAGGCCCGTCTGTTCTCTTATACCGATACTCAGCTCAGCCGTTTAGGTGGTCCAAACTTCCACCAGATCCCAATTAACAAGCCGGTTTGTCCATTCCACAATAACCAGCGTGATGGTTTACACCAGCGTATTGTACATACCGGTCAAGCCAGTTATGAGCCGAATTCGATTGACAATAACTGGCCGACTGAGACTCCGCCAGCTGAACAAGGCGGTGGTTTTGAAAGCTATCAGGAGCGTATTGATGGACACAAGATCCGTCAGCGTAGCGAATCATTCAGTGATCACTTTAGTCAGGCCCGTCTTTTCTACCGCAGCCAGGCACCACATGAGCAAAAGCACATTGTCGATGCCTATGTCTTCGAGCTGAGCAAGGTGGAGCGCAAATATATTCGTGAACGTGAAGTACTTGAAGTGCTCTGCAATATCGATTTGGACTTGGCACAGCAGGTTGCTGACCAATTGGGTATTGAAATTCCGGCAGAGAAAAAGGCGGCAAAATTGCCAGAGGTGCAGGTTTCACCACGTTTATCTTTTGAGGCATTTAAACCTGAAGATATTAAGGCACGCAAAATTGCGCTATTGGTGCACGACAAGGCCAATGAGGTCAGTATCAAAGCTGTTCAAGCTTGGGCAGAATCAGAAGGGGCTGTGGTCGATGTACTGACCCCAAAACCGGGCCCGGTACTGGGTCAGCAAGGCGAGGTGATTCCTTCCGATGGTATGCAAAAAGCAGAACCATCCATTGCCTATGATGCCGTGGTGATTACTGACGGTGATAATTACGATGTGGTAATGAAAGACGGTGTGGCGACTCATTATCTGCTGGAAGCCTACAAGCATTTAAAACCAATCGTGTTCCTGGGTGATAAAGGCAAGCTGATTGAAGATCTGCGTTTGGTTAGCGATGAAGGAACTCTGGCAAACGGACAGTTTGAAGCAGTACAAGATAGCTTCAAGACTTTAATCCTAAACCATCGTGTCTGGACGCGTGAAGCGATTGCGGAAGCGATTCCTGCCTAAACGATTCAATTTATGTTAGAGGATAGAGGCTAAGGCTTCTATCCTCATGGTTTTAAAATGGATGAAGAGATGGTGAGACTGGATGTCAAAAAGTTGTTGGCTCAAGCACAACAAGCCAAATGGAGCAGAGAACAGGACATTTATCTCATTGAACATAATCATTTGCCTTTAGCTGAACTAATGCAGCAACTCTGTTTCAATGAAGAAGAGATTAATGCACGGCGTAAGGTACTAGGGCTGACCACACGTTTAAAACAAATGCGCAAGCTTTCTCATTAACTGACTTTACAAACAAAACAACATTATCTGTATTTTATGAGGGACCGCATGCATGAACCTCGGTTCAATATTACAAAGATTTGAAAATTCTCCTCTGGAGCTACAGGAAAAAATTCAGCACACTTTAATGGAGTTGGTAGCGATTTCCGACCAGGTGCCTTATCCCGCTTCCGGAGCCACCTTAAAACGCTGGCAGATACTCAGCCAGGTCTCAGCCAGTAATCTGAGCTTGGGAAAACTGTATGAATCGCATTTAGATGCATTGGCTATTCTGCATGAACTGAATATTCCGGTAGAACAAAAAGGCTTATGGGCAGTATGGGCGGCAGAAGGTGGACCCAAACCTTTAATATTGCAAGCAGGAAAGTTAAGTGGGATTAAGCCCTGGTGTTCTGCTGCAGGTTGGGTGCAACACGGCCTGCTGACTTACCGTGATGAGCAGCAACAATCCCAGTTACTGATTCTAGATTTGTCGCAAGAAGGCATTCAGCATCATCAGGATGCCTGGCAGGCAGTGGGCATGCATCATACTTTAACTGCCAGACTAGAACTGGATCGGGTCGAGGTAGAAAAAGTCGCAGCTCCGGATGCCTATCTGGATCGGCCCGGATTCTGGCACGGTGCCGCAGGTGTGGCTGCGTGCTGGTATGGCGCAACCGTGCGTTTGGCTGAATATTTAAGGCAGACGTTCTTGCTCAAACCGCATGCCTATAAAGCCATGTATCTTGGTGAAGTTAGTCGGGAGCTTTTAGCGACACAGTCCTTATTTCATCAAGTCGCTACATTGATTGATCAGCAACCGCAACATTCACATGAATTAAAGATTCGTAGCTTGCGTGCTCAGGTTGAAGCGACGGCTTTAAATGTACTGACTCATGTAGGTAAGGCCCTAGGTGCTGCGCCGTATTGTGAGCATCCGCATTTCGCCCGGCTTGCAGCAGATCTTCCAGTATTTATTCGTCAAAGTCATGCTGCATTTGACTTGGAGCGGATTGGCGAGCTGACTGCACAGGAGGAACAATTATGGACGTTATAAGACATGAGATTGTAGGGGATCGTGTCATCCACGGCGAAGGCACACGGCTCGAAGAATGGCGTTCCTGTCAGACTCTGCAACAGATGCCGGAATTCGATATTCCTAAGGTTATTCCACCGGATGCCAGAGTCTGCATCATTGCCCCTCATCCTGATGATGAAATTTTGGGCTGTGGAGGCCTGATTCAACGGCTAGACAAATTGGGATATCAGATCGTACTTTTTGCCGTTACCAATGGGACAGCCAGTCATCCCGGCTCTAGCCTGTATAGTCCAGAAGAATTGAACCAGATTCGTCCTGCTGAAACGCGAGCAGCTTTAGAAGCGTTACCTTTAAAACAGAATATTCTGCGGATCGCTTTAGACATTCAGGATGGCAAGGTGGCCGAACAGCGAGATGTGTTGCAACAGCATCTGCAATCCTATCTGCAGCCGAATGATGTGTTAATTAGCACATTTGTTCATGATGGACATCCAGATCATGAAATTACGGGGCAGGTCACACAGCAGCTGGCCACTGAACTTCATTTGCCCTGTATTCAGGTCTTGATTTGGGCATGGCATTGGGCAACACCTGGAGATACCAGAATTCCCTGGACCGTCGCTCATCAACTCAAATTAACTGAGGAAGAATTACAATATAAGTCTCGAGCTGCGCGGTGTTTTAAGAGCCAGATCGAGCTTGATCCGACGATAGATCAATCACCGATTCTGTCAGAGCAGGCATTACAACGTATTTTACAGCCCTGGGAGGTGTATCTGTATGAACAGTAAAGCAGCCTATGATCAGGAATATTTCGATGCCTTATATGCACTGAATCAGGGAGATCCCTGGCAATATGAACAGCGTTGGTATGAACAGCGCAAACGGCAGATTTGTCTGGCGATCTTGCCGCACTTGCAGTTTGACTCCGCGATTGAGATTGGTTGCAGTAATGGCATCTTTAGTCAGGAACTGGCGCGGCGGACAAATAGCTTAATGTGTCTGGATGCCAATAATACTGCGATCCATTTGGCGCAGCAGCGTTTACAAGCTTATCCGCATGTACAGGTGTTACAGCGGATCGTGCCAGATGATTTGCCCGAACAGAAATTTCAGCTCATTGTCGTCAGTGAGATTTTATATTATTTGAACCCGATTGCTCTGCAACAGGTGCTGACATGGCTGCATACTGCACTGGAACCGGGCGGATGTATCTTGAGTTGTCATTGGCGCGCGCCAATCTCGGGATTTAGCCTAAATGGTGAAGATGTCCATCAGTATCTCAAAGCGCATTTAAACTATGAACATTGTTTAAGCTTGCAGGACTCCGATTTTTTGGTAGATCTCTGGCTGAATTCAGCGCAATCTGTGGCAGAGCAGGAGGGTTTGAGATGAAGAAAATCGGTGTGGTGATTCCGGCCTGTAATGAAGAAGCCTATATTGAACGCTGCCTGTTAGCCTTAAAATCAGCACAAACTTATTTTTTTCAATACTTTAAAACAATAAAAAATCTTCCTGAAATCCAGATTCTCGTGGTCTTGGACCATTGTACTGATAGTACCGCTGCTAAAGTTCAGCAAATGAACATTCCAGCTATCAGTTGCAACTTCCGAAATGTCGGTAAGGCACGCCATTTGGGGATTCAGCAGATGATCGAGCAAGGTTGTGATTGGATTTGCTGTACCGATGCCGATTCATTCGTACAGTATGACTGGTTTCAGATGATGTTACAGCATCAACCCACCGATGCGATTTGTGGTGTAGTCGAGCTGGATCAATGGGATCATTTAAGCCGGAAAACCCGTCAGGCTTATCTCCGACATTATCAGGACAGCATGGGACATCGGCATGTTCATGGCGCAAACCTGTGTTTTAAAGCTTCGGCTTATATACAGGTCAATGGGTTTCAGCAACTGGACTGTCATGAAGATGTCGATTTCATCCGTCGTTTAGAAAAAGCTGACGCGCAGATTGTCTGGTCGAATCAGCTGAGAGTCACTACCAGCAGTCGTCTTAGCTCAAAAATTGCTGCAGGTTTTGCCCATTTTCTGCAAAAACTTGAGCTTAAGCAGGCCGCGAAAAAACCGATCAGCCTGTGCAAATAAAAGCATAAAACTATAAATTTTATACAATCAGACACTTGTAAAAAATCTTAAAATTCGTGTCTAAAAACTATTCCATTTAAATTTATTCTGTTTATAATTCACGCAAATTCAGCCCCGCAAACTTATACATTCTAGCTATAAGTCTGTGGGGTTTTTCTATGGATCAACGGTAATGGATGCCTGAGCCTTCTTTTTTGGTAATACAATGTTCAATCAAACACTGCTTTCTCGAATTCAGTCTCCATCACCATATCTATGGCAGAAAATAGCGACTGCGTTATGCTTCTTTAGCTTGGGCTTTAGTACTGCGGCTTGGGCACCCTTAATTCCATATGCACAGCAGCGCCTGTTATTAAATCATGCTGATTTTGGCCTGTTATTGCTGTGTGCCGGAATCGGTTCAATGCTGGCGATGCCGCTGGCCGGTCGACTGGCCAATGCCTTGGGTTGCCGTGCTGTTTTGGCCGTAATTCTCAGTGCATTTTTATTTATTTTGCCTGCTCTGGCTTATAGTCCGAATCATTTAATGATGGCCATCAGCCTGTTTTTCTTTGGTGCCAGTGCCGGGGCTTTGGGCGTGACTGTCAATATTCAGGCTGCACAGATTGAGAAAAAACTCGGTAAAAGTTTAATGTCGGGTTTTCATGGGGTGTGTAGTTTAGGTGGTCTGGCAGGCGTACTGGGCATGACCATGTTAATGGGTTTTGGCTTGGCGCCTTTAACTGGTGCGGTGATTGTCAGTGTGATTTTGCTGCTTATTGCCTTATTTGCTGTTCCTTTGAGCTTGGGCGCTGAGCCAAAAACGGCGGTAGAAGAAACATCATCAGAACAACCTGCGAAAAAAGCAGCACCGACCTGGGCAATTTTAGGCATTGGTCTGATCTGTTTTGTGGCTTTCCTTTCGGAAGGTGCAGCTATGGACTGGAGTGGTATTTATCTTGCTACTGAGTTCAGCCTGCCTGCGGCGCAAACCGGTCTGGCTTATAGTTTCTTTGCTGGTTTGATGGTACTGGGGCGTTTTAGTGGACACCTGATTATTCAGCAGTTTGGTGAAAAAAATACGATTCTGTTAAGCGCACTCTTGGCTGCAACCGGTTTATTAACCGTAGTCTTTGCGCCAGTCTGGCAAGTGGTGTTGGTCGGCTATGCGATTTTAGGTTTAGGTAGTGCCAACATTGTACCGCTGATGTTTTCCCGTGCAGGACGTCAGAAAACTTTGGCTTCACATGTGGCATTGTCTTATGTATCGGTATTTGCTTATACAGGTTCGTTGATTGGGCCAGCATTGGTCGGCTTTGGTAGTGAAATCATCGGATTGAGCTTAGTATTTAGCGTCATTGCGATTGGTCTATTGAGTATTGTGATTTTGAATCATCTCACTGCAGACCCAAGCGAAGTACAACAAAGCGAAGAGATTGTGGCTCCTCTTCAAAACGAAACACCAGCTTAATGCTGGTGTTTGTTTTTACTTAAAAATTTAGGCATGCATACTGAACTGGTTTGAAACTCCTGCAGCCACCGGACGATAGATCCGCAAGCTTTGTGAGTTTTTCAGGTCAGTAATAAACTGATCACGCCAGCGAATAATATCGAAATTTTTCAAGCCTTGGCTTAAATAACGATAGCGCTCTAAACGTTCTGATTTAGACATGCGCAGCGCCTTCTTCAAAGCTTTAGCCATACTGTCATGCTCATAAGGATCGACCAGTAAGGCTTCTTTCATTTGTTCAGCAGCACCGGCATATTTAGATAGAATCAAGACACCCGGATCTAAAGGATCCTGTGCAGCAATATATTCCTTGGCGACCAGATTCATACCATCCCGGATCGAATTTACCCAGCAAATATCTGCCTTACGATATAGTTGCATCAATGCCTCATGGCCCAAAGTATCATAGCTGCAATCGAAAGGTAACCAGTCCGCTGTGCCATGCTGGCTATTGAGTTCATGCACGGCAGATTTAAATTGCGTATACAGGTTCTTATAGGTTTTTACATCCAGTCGGCATGGGCAGGCAATTTGTAATTGCTGGAATTGATTTTTAAACTCCGGTTGATCTTCCAGCAAGCTCTGCAACGATCCGATTTTCTCCAATAAGCCTTTACTATAATCAATCCGGTCAACTGAAATGATGGTTTTATAAGGCTGCACTGTATCCAGATCAAAGGGAAGCTTTTCCAGATGGGTATCTGAGGCCTGATTCTGTAGCTGCACAGGATGCACACCAATCGGATAGCATTTCACATGAATCTTTCGAGATTGATAATTCAGGATTTCATTGTGACGATGCTGCACTTTTAAGGTCTGTTCAAGGAAATTTAGACAGTTTTCCTGATCGCGAGAGGTCTGCAAACCAAGTACATCATAGTTGGCCAAATGATGTGCCAGATCGCGATGGGCGGCTAAAGTCTGCCAGAGCCTTAGTTCAGGAAAGGGAATATGCAGGAAAAATCCAATACGGTTACGCATGCCCAGTTTACGGCAATAATGCGCCACGCTTAAAAAATGATAATCATGGATCCAGATAATGTCATGTGGAGATGCCACCTGTTTCAGGTGCTTGGCAAAACGCAAATTGACATCCTGATAGATTTTAAAATCCTGCGGCTGATAATCTACAAGTTGATGCTGGTCGTGCATTAGCGGCCACAATGCATTGTTGGCAAAACCACAATAAAAACCTTGATATTGGGATTCAGTCAATGGACTCGTGTGATATTCAACATTTTGATGCTTCAGGATTTGAAACTTCTGCTCTTTCATCTGGTCAACTCGGGATCCATTCCAGCCAACCCAGATACCGCCTATATCCTGCAAAGCATCCTGCAATGCCACCGCTAATCCACCTGCCTGTGTATTGTCTGTCTTAGGTAGATTTACACGATTTGATAACACTATGAGTTTCGACATGTAATTTCTCCAATAATAATTGTTGTTGTGCTTTCAGTATTTCTAAAAATTCCGCTAGAAAAGCCTGTACTTGAGTCACGTTTTCGAGGCGATGTTGTGCCACGGTGTTGCCTGTGCCGACTTTGATAGAGCAGCCTTTGAATGTGTTGATGACTTGGAAACCGGCTTCATCGGTCAGGTCATCGCCGATAAAAATGGGGTAATGATCACTTAAGTGATATTGCTGAATGATTTGGTGGATGGCTGAACCTTTATTTGCACCTTTGGGCACCAGTTCAAATACAAACTTTCCAGCCTTAAGTTCAAAATCCTGAAAATGAGCGAGACAATCCAAGGCAAATGCATGCACTTGATGCTCTAAATAGGGATGTTCACGAAAATGCAGGGCGATTGAATAGTCTTTAATTTCTATTCGTGTCTGAGAAATATTATTACTATGTTCTGTAATATAATCTTTTAATAATTCAAACTGTTCAGGATTTAAATCAATTAACTTGCTTAAACGCGATTGATAGCTTAATTCCAGACCGTGAGAGCCGGCAATATTCCAGTCAAATGGATAAATAAGTTTTTGGGCTTGTACAATTGAGCGGCCGGTTACTAATACTAATTGAATATCTTGTTTTAACTCTTTTAAGGTATTTAAGGTTTCGCTCTTAATTATACTTTTTGCTGGATCTGGGTGGAATTCAGAAATGGTTCCATCAATATCAAGAAATAAAACAAGTTTGTGAGAATAAATAATAGGTTTGAGCTGAGTTAAAATCACTTGAGGTAATATATAAGAAGATGTAGCAAGTGAATCTTCTAGATCTTGATCTTCTTTTAGAGTCGACATAAATACTACCTAAGCCTCTGAATTTAAATTGATTTAAAAGTTAGAATTACCTGAATGGTCATTGCTTTGATTAAATTTATAACACATTTCATTTAACAGACTGGCTTTAAGTGCAGAAACGAAACACTTTTAACAAGTACAGTTACTTTGTAAGATTTAGAAATATTTTGGTAGAAATCCAGTATTGTTAATAAATTTTAAAAATAAATTATGAGGATTTTATATTTTAAGATTTTCTTGGATTGATTGTTTTTCAGGATTTTACATAATAAGATTTATTATTTAATCTTTGTTTTTGAATGTGTATTTTGTAATTAATTTTTCAGAATATAGTATTTATTATTAATTTGTATTTTATTTTTTAAATATAATAATTTAAATAAATTTATAAATTGGGCATATATAATTAAAATTTTTAGCTTAAGTTTATGAAAGTTAATAATTTTTAAGATTGGCTAAGCTGTCTTAAAAGGAAAAAATACTAAAATTGTCTAGAGGGAAATTTCGTATTATTAAATTTTCCTGGGACCAATTGCAGAGCTATACAATTTAAACAGCCTCTTAATTTAGCATCTCAGATTATTTTTTAATTCTTATTGATAAATTTTATCAGAGGATAAAAAATCGAAGAAAGATGAACGCCAGTTCTATGACTAAACTCTGAAAATAACTTGAATATTCTTTTTTTTGAATCGAAGCGTAGGTATTAGATGAAGTTGAGCTAAACAGAGAGAAGAGATGTAAAGGTGTCATCGCAAGGACAGAGTAGATACAAAAGACCGAAAACAGATCATTAGTGATCTTACATAGGTTACAAAACTAAATGATGTTTCAATTAAACAGAATTTTTTGCTCAAATGGATATGAGCCAATTTAAAATCAATAAATGATGACAGAAGAGGAAAGAAATAATTTTTTGAAAAAATAATAAAAGAGCAATCAAAGTGGAGAAAAGCTAAGGGTCGTATCCTATAAGTTAAGAAACCCAACTCAGATACAACCCATCTATTTGCATAAGAGAAAAATACTCAAATTTCTCGCCACACTTCATTTTTGTCTTTTAAAGGAATGGTAAAGTTAAAGTCATCATCATTACTGACCAGAAGACTGGTTGGAGTCTGCATCACCACTTTCAAAACAGTACCTGCTTCAAAACTAATAGGGGCGCAGTTTTCTTTTTCTAGAGTCACCGGTTTAAGTAATTCAATTACCGAACTTTCCATAGTTTTTTCCAAAATAAGATTACTTTTCGATAATTAAATCATAGCATAATTTTCGAAAATTTAACCGTTTCTTCAAAAACTGAGAACTTGATCAATGACTTATTCAAATAGGAGAAGTACTCTAGTTTGATAAAAGATACTCAGGAGACGTGCAGTATGCCTGATGTTCATCCTGTTCTTGCAATGCTCGCAAGTATGAATTTCTTTTACATAAACCCGACAGATAACAGGCATAAAAAAGTCTATCAAAATAACGAAAGGTCAAAAACATGATGATTTTTCTGTTTTTTGATATCGCTCGGCTAAATGATAAAAATCGAGAATATAAGGAAAATCATAACGCAGAGCTGAATGATAAAAATAATTTTCTAGAGACTCGATATCTTTCTATCCTTTTTTACACTAAATTGAAAATTAATGCTTTATAACAGTAAAAATCTAAAATAAGAATAAACTATGCGTCATTTGGATGACCAAGAGACATAAGGAGAACTGGGTCGGCATGTTTAAGTCATTTTTCCCGCAACCCGTCTGGTTTTTTAGCAGCCTGATTTTATGGTTTATCATTAATCTTGTGCTTTGGCATAGTGGCGGATCAGGATGGGGAACCTATCTGGGTTTTCCTGAAAATTATTTTGATGAAAAGCTTACAATCGGTATCGGGCGTTTCTGGTCAGCTCAATTCATCTGGTTTTATCTCTGGTATTTCATGGCAACTACGATATTTGCGCTGTTCTGGCAATGGAAAGCCGGACACCGATGGCAGCGCTGGTCGGTCTGGGGCTCGGCATTTATTCTGTTTAATATCTGGTTCGGGGTACAGGTCAATGTCGTATTAAATGAATGGTATAGCCCGTTTTATGATCAGATTCAACAAATGCTCACGAAGGGTGGTGGGGATGTTTCATTGCTGTATCAAGGCGCATTAACCTTTATTTATATTGCGATGGTTTATGTCACTTTAGCGGTATTTAACCTGTTTTTTGTCAGCCATTATGTCTTCCGCTGGCGTACCGCGATGAATGATTATTACACCGCACATTGGGAGCAGTTACGTCATATTGAAGGTGCATCACAACGTATCCAGGAAGATACCATGCGCTTTGCCAAAACCACGGAGCAGTTAAGTGTTTCCTTGATCGAAGCGCTGATGTTGCTGATGGCATTCCTGCCGATCTTATATCAGCTCTCTAGTCATGTGAAAGTTTTACCGATTGTAGGGGAAATACCGCATGCTTTAATGTGGGCCTCGATCGGCTGGGCGGTATTGGGTACGGTCATTTTAATGGTCGTGGGAATGAAATTGCCCGGACTGGAGTTCAATAACCAGAAAGTTGAGGCAGCCTATCGTAAAGAGCTGGTCTATGGCGAAGACTATGCTGATCGCGCACATCCGCTGACATTACAAGAACTGTTTAGCCGGGTACGCTGGAATTATTTCCGGTTGTATTTTCACTATGCTTATTTCAACATGGTTCGGATCTGGTACTTGCAATTAGACAATATTTACGGATTATTTATTCTGTTTCCAAGTATTGCAGCAGGGGCAATTACTCTTGGTTTGATGATGCAAATCCTGAATGTATTTGGCAAAGTGCGGGAATCTTTCCAGTATCTGATTCTGTCTTGGCCGACGATTATTGAACTGATGTCGATCTATAAACGCTTAAAAGCATTTGAATCACATATTGATTAATTTTTTCTCATATTATTATCCTGCTTTATTAGCCAAACAGTTTTAGGTTTGGCTTTTTTTAGGGCGAGTTAATTTACAAAATCCAATGGAAAATATCGATCTGACCGTTGGTCAGATGACTTGGGTAAATCGTGTCAGAACCTCCCAATATTGGGGTATTCAGATATTTTTTTCTTGTCTAAAATCCTAAGGGCCAGCCAAGATGGCGTTTAATTTCCGATGGTTTGACGTATAAAAATAACAAATGTACGTTGAGGAAATTATTCTTATGCTGATCTTGTTCAGGCAATGTTATAGCGGATAAAAGGTAAATTTATTACCCATTATAATAAAGGTCTGTAGCGTTCCCTGAATAAGCCGCCGGAGAAGGACTCACCGCTTTCTTCGGTTTTTTATGTGTTTTTTCTATCTTTTTCTTGAGTCCTGAATGGAATTGTTTATTATTTGAACTGATTTAAAAATGATACTTGTGTCAATTTTTATCACATGAAACTTGGCATAATCAGCAAAGTTGAGGCTGATATGTGCCTTTTTACCATTTAAATATTATAGTTATCAATATCTTGTGTTTGTTGTTTTGTGCTATTTAAGCTATGTTATACGGGATTTTGGGGTTGAGATATTTGCTGTGAAGCTAAAAGTAATAATTCTAATAATAGGGGCAGCAGCTTTAGCTGGATGTAATAGCGTGAACCGGTTGAAATCAGAGGTGTTACATCCTTTTGCCAGTCCGGAAGAACTAATTGCCAAACGGGCTTTGAATCAACGTGATGGTAGTGCAAAAGATTATATTTATCTTTGGGGACAAGCCCAGAAAAATAATACGACTCAGGCCATGTATACGCGTTCGATACTAACGCAATATTGTCATGAGCAGGGCGGCAAATTCTCATTGCTGTATAAAAGTAATTTTAGTGCAGTGGCAGATGTTGCCCAGCGCAAACGCCTGAGTACCAATCGGAGTGTTATACAAGGTAGCGGTGCCTATCAGTGTCGTATGGATGACCTGACTGAAAGCTGGATTGTCTCGATTGAGCCAACTTCTGAACGACAAGTTGATAAATCTAGCCAGACGCGTAGTGTTCGACTACTCACCCAGGTCATGAGCCCTTCTCAAGCAAAAAACTTTTATCGTCCAACTAAAGCCAAGGTTGCTGTGGAGAAAACCAAATCTGCATCGATAAAAACCACGACTCCTCCTAAGACTCCTGCCGCAAAGACGACAAATGAACTGAAGGAATCAGCACGTAAAGAACTGGAGAGGAAAGAATTAGAGCGAAAAGAATTAGAAAGAAAAGAGTTAGAGAAAAAAGAAGCGGAGAAAAAGCAGCTAGCAGCGGCATCAGCTCGAGCTACGGTAGTAGAAACACCGCAACAACATCAGATGAAGATTTATGTGGCAGCGCGACGTGATATTAACAGTGGCAAGAATCTGAATAATGCCTGTAACAACGCCCAGCGTGCCTATAACTATGGTAAATTGCAGGGCACAGAGGGAACACGTGTCTATACTGAATCAGGGATGCTGGTTGCACGCTGTCTGAATAGTATTCCGGTCTATGCCAGCCGTTTCCCGAATGCTAAAGCTCAGTCCAAGCGGATTCTGCAGAATTTGGCCAATAACTATAATCATGCCGGAGCCAAGAATCTTTTGAGGCAGTTAAAATAAGCGCGGGATCAAAAGACTTAATCCAAAATCCGTATGATCCTTTTGACGATCGAGAAGATAGGCGCAAAAATCTGCTCGATCCGACGGGAGAGAGCAGACGAAAGCCGGCTTGGTTTTGTAGGGAGATCACGTGACCCGAGAATCTCCTTCCGTGATGTCGGATGAATGAATAAAAATACGATGAAGACGAAAAAAAGGACAAGTCCCCACAGTATGATGCTGTGAAATATGTTGTTATTCATAATTATAAGTTTTTATTTTTATTGTTTTAGTCTAAATCATAGCGCTAAGTTTGACTGATCAATATCCTGATCTGATGAATAGCAATATGGACATCAGAGCGATTATCTAAGTGTTTTAAATCTGGGTCAGGTTTTACAGAGTTCTATCAGTTTATTGCCCTGTTCCATGCTACAACTAACTGGTTTCATATCACTGGCCGGACATCGAAGAACAGGAAATTATGATGGCGCATAGATCTTTTACAAAGCTTCGTACAATTTTAATAAGTGCAACATTATTAAGTGCGACTCAGGTTGCCATAGCAGGTCCGACAGTCAACCAGCTCAGTGACTGTTTGATGAAATCCACCACAGTCACGGATAAAACTACCGTCTTGCAATGGACCTTTGTGGCTTTAGGTAATCATCCGGACTTAAAGGCTTTTAGCAATGTGACCGCAACTCAAAATGAAGCATTAGACAAGAATCTGGCGACGGTGTTGCAGCGCATTTTAGTGGAGCAATGTTCGGCACAGACCAAGGCAGTGATTCAGACTGAAGGTTTGCAAGCGGTTGGAGATAGTTTTCAGGCTTTAGGTAAAACCACAGGCGAGGAAATTTTAAAGAATCCTGAAATTAATAATCAGCTCAAAGGTGTGCTGCGTTATATCGACTTAAATCGTGTTGCACAGACTTTTTTGACACCGGATTTGTTGAATAAGTTGGGGTTGTAAGAGAGATGTAAGACTCTTTTTGATCTAGTAAATCCTCTTCCTAACCCTCACTTGCGCTTCGTTTTAAAGCAGTGCTTTAAAACTTGCTCAGGAGAGGGAACCACGTGTATCAAATTGATTACGTGACACTCCCTCTCCCTGTGGGAGAGGGCCGGGGTGAGGGAGTTAGTCACATATAAATAAGGACCTTGAAAGCTGAATACGTCCTAAGTCATCGAGTTTGGCAATCGAGGATACTTTTTTGATGGTCATATTGTGAAATTTTCTAACCTATTTTTGATGTATTTTGCAGAATTTTCCATACTAGGATAGACTGTTCTTTGATTGATATTTAATAAATCAAGTTCACCCAATATTGTCTTTTTATCTTCTTTCTTAATTCTGATTTTATACACAGCAAAGTTCGCATTACCACTATCAGGTATTGCTTCAGCGTCAAGTCCAAAGATAAGAAAAGAACCTGATTGAGCAATAATTCTTTCTTGGTTTAATCTGCCTTTGACACAGAAGATGTTTTTTAGATCCTCAATCTCAATTTTAGGTTTGAAATATGGCTTTTCATTTAATATACAATGCAAATACTGTTCATAAACTTTTTCAGTGATATCTGTTTCATCGAGTAATTTTTTTGTAGGATCAATTTTTTGGCTTTTAACTATATATTGAGCTAATTGATCTTTTTGAGTTGCGGTCAGTTTTGCTAAATTAGTTAAGCAAGATATTTTGTCTGAGTCATAGAAACATATATCAGATTTTTTTATAGAAATTAAAATAACTTCACCATCTTCATCATGCTTTAAATTTTCACAAGCAAAATATAATGCTGTTAATGGATTGCTTGATATATCAAGCATTCTAGTCGGCATTCCGTAATGCTGCATACGAGTTAATATATCAAATCCACTAATATCATTACTAAATGACAGAGGTTCTGTAGTTAATAATTCGCGAAATAGAAGATGTTCACCCTCTAAATAAACCTTTCCTTTTCCTTTTGGATCTTCACGTAATAAAGTGGGTAATAACTCATAAGAAAATTTCCCATGTCCTCTATAAAAAACTTCTCGATTTTCATTTTTATCATTAATTATTTTATTAATGTCTATAACTTTACTTATGAAGCTAGGTACATCCGATATATAGGGTGGAATAATAGTAATTTTGGCTTCTACGCTAAACCCAGTGTTAACAGTGGCATTTATATGACCAATAATTTGAGGTGGGTTGAGAATATCTATATTTTGATTTGGGAAAAACTCTTCAAGAGACTTCAGATCTTCAAATATGTTAAGCGATGATATATTCTCGAATAAATGGGAGTTTTTGATAGCCCAATGAGTTCGAGTCTTTTCCCAACCATCAAAGTTTAGTGCTTTTTCTAATTCATCAAGATCACATATATCTACGAATTTAGCTTCCGGGTGATATGATTTGACAGGTATTTTTTCTGATACTAATTTCAAAGTCGCTGTGATGGTATGCTTATTAGTATCTAGTTTAACATCTTGCAATTCAGCTATAGCGATAAAGTCTTTGAAGTTTTCAAAACAAATAACACAGGGGAAATTACGTAAAATTAAAAAAGACTCTTCTGTTAGATCTTTAAATTTTAGACGAATAGGCTCATCTGTATGTTCTGCGAAACGACTAGTACTATACGTTATTGAAATAAGATTATTTTCTAAATTATCTATTTCATATTCTGCATAACATTGTAATAGATTAAAGTAAGCCATAATAAAAACCCCGCATTAAGCGAGGTTTTATATCATAAAATCAATTCATTAGCGAATAAATCAACCAATCAATTTCTTCATCAATTCATTTACTTGAGCAGGGTTGGCTTTACCTTTTGCGGCTTTCATCACTTGACCAACAAGACCGTTGAAAGCTTTCTCTTTACCAGATTTAAACTCTTCAACCATCTTCTCGTTGGCAGCAAGTACGTCTTTAATAATTGCTTCAATCGCGCCTGTATCAGTTTCCTGTTTCAAGCCTTTTTCCGCAATAATCTCGTCCGCAGTTTTGCCTTCGTCCCATATAAAGCCGAACACTTGTTTCGCGATCTTACCGTTAATCGTATTGTCTACAATACGTGCAATCATGCCACCAAGTTTTTCTGCAGATACAGGAGAATCTGCCAATTCTAAACCAGCTTTGTTTAAAGCCCCTGAGAATTCGCCCATCACCCAGTTTGCCGCAATCTTACCTTGTGCAGCGCCACCAGCAGCCTTAACGACTTCTTCATAAAACTCTGACATTTCACGAGTAAGTGTAAGAACGTGCGCATCGTACTCAGTCACACCAAAGTCAGCCACAAAACGCGCACGACGTGCAGCAGGAAGCTCAGGCATGGTTGCTTTAATCGCTTCGATTTGCTCATCTGCAATCACCACCGGCAACAAGTCCGGGTCAGGGAAGTAGCGGTAATCGTTGGCTTCTTCTTTCGAGCGCATCGAACGGGTTTCCATTTTCACAGGATCGAACAGACGCGTTTCCTGATCAATGGTGCCATCCCAGTCCAGAATTTCCATCTGACGTTCAATTTCAACATTGATCGCCTGTTCAATGAAACGGAATGAGTTGAGGTTTTTAAGCTCACAACGTGTACCGAAGGGTTGTCCCGGACGACGTAAAGACACGTTACAGTCACAACGGAATGAACCTTCCGCCATGTTACCGTCAGAAATACCTAACCAGCGCACCAAAGTGTGAATCGCTTTGATATAAGCAACCGCTTCTTCAACCGAACGCATATCCGGTTCAGAAACGATTTCAAGTAACGGTGTACCTGCACGGTTCAAGTCGATACCCGACATGCCTTCAAACTGGTCATGGATCGATTTACCTGCATCTTCTTCAAGGTGCGCACGGGTTACGCCAATGCGTTTAACGGTGCCATCTTCAAGCTGGATGTCGATATGACCCAAGCCCACAATCGGGTTGTCCATCTGGCTAATCTGGTAGCCTTTTGGAGAATCCGGGTAGAAGTAGTTCTTACGTGCAAATACAGAAGCCTGATCGATGTAAGCGTCAATACCCAAACCAAAGCGAATCGCAAGATCAACCACTTCTTTATTCAATACCGGCAATACGCCCGGCATGGCCAAATCTACAAGGCTGGCTTGGGTGTTTGGATCATTACCGAATACAGTCGATGAACCCGAGAAAATTTTGGTATTGGTGGCAAGCTGGGTGTGAATCTCGATACCAATAACGACTTCCCAACCCTCAATCAGGTTAGATTTTGGTTTAGCCGATTTTTGAGCTTGAGCCATTATGCATTCTCCTCAGCAATTGCAGCGCGTTTTGTATGCCAATCTGTGGCCTGTTGATACTGATGTACCACAGACAACAATTGAGATTCTGACCAGTAATTACCAATCAGCTGTAAGCCAACTGGCAAGTTATTTTGGTCAAAACCGACAGGCGCGTTAATCGCAGGAAGACCTGCCAGATTTACCGCAAGCGTATAAATATCGCCTAGGTACATTTCAACTGGCGTTAAATCTGCACCAATTTTATAGGCAGTCGTTGGCGCAGAAGGTGCTGCAATGACATCGACCGATTCAAATGCTTTAAGGAAATCTTGCTGGATCAGGCGACGTACTTTCTGTGCTTTTACATAGTAAGCATCGTAATAACCTGCAGACAGGGCATACGTACCAATCAGGATACGGCGTTGCACTTCTGCACCAAAACCTTCTGAACGTGAACGCTTGTACAGGTCCATCAGGTCCACAGGATTTTCTGCGCGATAGCCATAACGTACGCCATCAAAACGTGATAGGTTCGAAGAAGCTTCGGCAGGTGCGATCAGGTAATAAGTCGGAACATAGCTTTCAGTCATGTTGAGGTCGATCTCAACAAGCGTAGCGCCCATTTCTTCTAACTTTTTAAGTGATTCTTCGACACGTGCTTTAACATCTTCAGCTAGGCCGGCAACATTAAAATACTGTTTTGGAATACCAATGCGTAAACCTTTTACTGAGGTAGCGTTCAGGTTCGCGACATAGTTATCTACCACTTGATCCATTGAAGTTGAATCTTTGGCATCATGGCCGGCCATGACATTCATCAGGTAAGCACAGTCTTCTGCCGAACGCGCCATCGGACCGCCTTGATCCAGTGATGATGCATAAGCAATCATACCGAAACGCGATACACGGCCATAGGTCGGTTTAAGGCCGGTGAGGCCACAGAATGACGCAGGTTGGCGAATAGAACCACCGGTATCAGTACCGGTTGCAAATGGTGCTAAATCTGCTGCCACAGCTGCTGCAGAGCCACCAGAAGAACCGCCAGGGACATGGCCCAGGTTCCAAGGGTTGGCAGTTGCGCCGTAATATGAGTTCTCAGAGGTCGAACCCATCGCGAATTCGTCCATGTTCACTTTACCCAAAGTGACCAGGCCCGCAGCTTTACCTTTCGCTACAACGGTTGCGTCGTAAGGAGAGATAAAATTGTCCAGCATTTTTGAACCGGCAGTGGTTTTAATGCCTTGGGTACAGAAAATATCTTTGTGGGCAACTGGCACACCAGTCAGGGCAGAGGCATTGCCAGCTTTGATTGCAGCATCGGCAGCATCAGCTTGAGCCAATGCCTGTTCAGCAGTCACGGTCACATAAGCCTTGACCTGTGCATCAATTTTTTCGATGCGTTTTAAATAGTGTTGAGTCAATTCGCGGGATGAAAATTGAGCATTTGCCAAACCTTCAGTCAGTTCACGAATGGATAAGCGGTGTAAATCTGTCATGAGAAATAATTCTTTACGTTTAATTTAATAAAAAGAATGAACTGGGTAATAATTACTCAATCACGCGTGGGACGAGATACAAACCGTCCTGTACAGCAGGTGCAACTGCTTGGTATTCCTCACGATGATTGCTTTCCGACACGACATCTTCACGTAAAGGCTGTGGGTGGTCGAAAGGACTTTTCAGGGGTTCAACACCGTCGGTATTGATGCCTTTCAGGGTTTCCATCATGCCTAAAATTTTATTTAAACTTTGAGCATATTCAGCAGATTGCGTATCATTGAGAGATAACCGTGCAAGGTTGGCAATAGCTGAAACTGTTTCTGCACTTAAATCTGCAGAATGCTGTGCATCCGATGTAGACATAATATTACCTAATCAGTATTAAAAAAATTCAAATTATCATGCGTTATGATAAGCGATTGACTTGTCCAAATCATCACATTTAGTTAAAGTGGCGACCTTGCGTCCATATAAAGTTTAACTGAGAACGTCCCCGTGATTCTAAAACGACTAATAGGCTTGTTTTCGCCCGATCTTGCCATTGATTTAGGTACAGCAAATACACTTATTTATGCGCCAGGACGAGGCATTATATTAAATGAACCAACGGTTGTAGCCATCCGTCATAGTGGTTCACATAAAATTGTTGCGGCAGTCGGTCTTGAAGCGAAGCAAATGCTAGGTCGTACCCCAGCCAATATCTCAGCGATCCGTCCTATGAAAGACGGTGTGATTGCGGATTTTGAAGTCACTGAGACCATGCTGAATCAGTTCATTCGCAAAGTACATGAAAACCGTTTATTTACTCCAGCACCGCGTGTCGTGGTTTGCGTGCCATGTAAATCGACTCTGGTTGAGCGCCGTGCCATTCGTGAAGCCGTGTTTAATGCGGGCGCACGTGATGTACGTTTAATTGAAGAGCCGATGGCAGCAGCGATTGGTGCAGGTATGCCAGTTGAGCAAGCCTGTGGTTCGATGGTGGTTGATGTGGGCGGTGGTACCACTGAAATTGCGATTATCTCGTTGCAGGGTTGTGTTTATGCAGATTCGTTACGTATCGGCGGTGATGTATTTGATGAGCAGATCATTAACTATGTGCGTAAAGCGCATGGCTGTGTGATCGGCGAAACCACGGCTGAAGTGATCAAAAAAGAAGTGGGTATGGCGTTGCCAGATGAAGGCGCTAAACCGCTTGAAATTGAAGTTCGTGGCCGTAACCTCGCAGAAGGTGTGCCTCGTGCGATTGTGGTCAATTCAGACGAAGTGACCCAAGCGATTTCTGATCCATTGCAAAACATCGTGTCTGCTGTGAAATCGGCACTAGAACACACGCCTCCTGAGCTTTCTTCGGACATCGCTGAACGTGGTATCGTGTTAACCGGTGGTGGTGCATTGCTACGTAACCTGGACAAGCTGCTTGCCAAAGAAACTGGCCTGCCAGTGGTAGTGGCAGAAGATCCACTATCATGTGTGACTCGTGGTGGCGGCAAGGTACTCGAATTTTTCGACAACCCAAATCATGACATGTTATTCGTAGGCTAAGAAAAGGATTCGGCGGGTGCAAGCACATCTGTTTTCTCGACAACCGCCATCTTTTCGCTCTTTTATCATTGCATTGGTGACATGCCTGGTGGTGCTTTTCTTTGATTGGCGCATGCCGCATGTTGTTCAACCTGCAAGGGATGTCCTGTACGCTGCTTATAATCCTATTTATGCGGTGGCCAGCTATCCGGTATTGTCGCGAGAGTGGTTGAATCAACAAACCAAGTCTGAAGCTCAATTGCGTCGGGAAAATACCGCGATGCAGGCCGAGCTGTTACAGGCACAGGTACGCTTACAAAAAATCTCTGAACTTTCTGCTGAAAATACCCGTTTGCGCGGTCTATTGGACACGCCGCTGATCATTGATGGGCGTATTGAAATTGCCGAAGTGATTGGTACCGATGCCGATCCATTACGGCATATTATCGTGATCAACCGGGGTTCAAATAACGAGCTGAAAGTCGGGCAAACGGTACTGGATGACAAGGGTATCATGGGACAGATTATCAATGTCTATCCGCATAGTAGCCGGGTCATGCTGTTGTCCGATAAAGAACATTCACTGTCAGTGCGCCTGGAACATACCGGTATGCGTGCCATTGTTTCGGGCACGGGCGATCTGGGACGTTTAAAAATGGAATATGTACCGACCAGTGCCAATATCAAGGTCGGTGAAAAAGTCTATAGTTCGGGCTTGGGACAACATTTCCCGGCAGGTTATCTGGTGGGGCAGGTATCTAAAGTACAACGCCATAATTCTGGTGAATTTGCCCAGATTGATGTGACGCCTGCGGCTCAGCTGGCTGGTGGACATCATGTGGTGGTGTTATTTTCCGATTCATTAGCGATGGAGCAACCGCATGTCAATCGCTAAGATGAAATCCAGAAAGCATCGTGATCCTTTAATGGCTATTGTCATTTCGGTGATTGTGGCTTCTATTTTAATGGTCTATCCACTTTCCTATAATCTCTCGGGCTGGCGTCCGCTGTTTATGCTGATGATCATGCTCTTCTGGGTGTTATGTCAGCCAACCTGGTGCGGGATCTGGTTTGCCTTTGGTACGGGTATTTTTATTGATCTGCTGCTGGATGCACCTTTGGGTCTGAATGCGCTGAGCTTTATCATTATTGCCTTTTTAGCTCGCTTTCTGACCCGTGAACGCCGTATCCTGACCTTTAATAATCTCTGGGTGATTATGGGGCTGGCGATTGTCGCATATCTGCTGATGATCTTTTTTACCCAGATTATAGCTGGCGTGCAATTTTCTTATGCACGGCACTGGATTCCGATGCTGACCAGTATTCTGGTTTGGCCTGCTATTTATTATATGCTCAAAAAATGGCGCATATAATTCTAGCTTCGAGCTCACCCCGGCGTCGCGAGTTATTGCAACAACTCGGGCTGAGCTTCGATATTTACAGTCCCGAGATCGACGAATCTGTACAAGCAGGCGAGTCGGTCGCAGCCTATGTTGAACGTCTGGCACGAGCCAAAGCAGATGCCGTGGCCGAGCGTTATCCGGATGCCATCATCATCGCTGCCGATACCAGTCTGGGGGTGGATCAGGAGATTCTGGGCAAACCTGAATCCAAACAACATGCGATTGAAATGTGGACAAAAATCTCCGGTCGATGGCATGATGTCTATAGTGGTGTCTGTGTTCGTACAAAGCATGAAAAATACAGTATAGTGGTACGCACACAGGTCGAATTTCAAATCCTGAGCGCTGCAGATATGGAAAGTTACTGGGCGACAGGTGAGCCACTGGGTAAAGCAGGGGCTTATGCAATTCAAGGAATTGCAGCACGTTATATTCCAAAAATACAGGGCAGTTATTCCAATGTGGTTGGCTTGCCTTTATATGAGACAGTACAGTTATTACAGACGGTTAAGGCATTAAATTAACTGCTGAAAAGAATTCTTATAATGTTTTGAGTGTAGTTATGTCTGACGAGTTGTTGATTAACGTCACGCCGATGGAATGTCGGGTCGCGTTAATTGAAAACGGCACGGTCAATGAACTGTTTGTCGAGCGTACGGCCAAGCGTGGCCTGGTAGGGAATGTCTATAAAGGAAAAGTGGTGCGGGTCTTACCCGGCATGCAGGCTGCTTTCGTGGATATCGGACTTTCTCGTACTGCGTTTTTACATATCAATGATATGGTCTGGCCCCGCAATCAGCCAACCCCGAATGTCTTTGAGCTACTTCAACCGGGACAAGTCCTCACGGTTCAGGTGATGAAAGATATGCTCGGTACCAAAGGCGCACGCCTGTCTACCGATCTGTCGATTCCTTCGCGTTATTTGGTGCTGATGCCATATGGCAATCATATCGGTGTATCGCAACGGATTGAATCCGAGGAAGAGCGCAATCGCTTGCGTTCGATCATTGAGCGGATTCAGGCAGAACATAAGCTGCCAGGTTCAGTGATTGTACGTACTGCGGCAGAAGGGATTGAAGAAGAAGCCATTGCACAGGATATGGCTTATCTGGCCAAGCTTTGGGAATATATCCAGCGCAAGCAAAAGATTATTGCAGTACCGTCTTTGATCTTTGAAGAATTGCCTTTGCCGCAACGGGTGATTCGTGATCTGGCCAATGAAGAAACTGCTAAAATTTACGTGGATTCACGTGAAATTCATGCCAAGCTGCAGGAATTTGTCGAAGAATTTGTCCCGAATATGAAAGACCGTTTGCTGCATTATCCGGGCGAGCGGCCAATTTTTGACTTGTATAATGTCGAAGAAGATCTGCAAAAGGCATTGCAAACCCGAGTCGCATTGAAGTCCGGCGGTTATCTGATGATTGACCAGACTGAAGCCATGGCCACGATTGATGTCAATACTGGTTCTTATGTTGGTGGTCGTTCGCTGGAAGATACGGTTTTTAAAACCAATATGGAAGCGACGGATGTCATCGCACGTCAGTTACGTCTGCGTAATCTCGGCGGCATCATTATCATTGATTTCATTGATATGCAGGAAGCACAGCATCGTGAAGAAGTAATGAAACAATTTGAGCGCATGCTGGAACGTGACCACGCCAAAACCAAGATCACTCAGGTTTCGGAACTGGGCTTGGTGGAAATGACCCGAAAACGAACCCGTGAATCACTGGAACATCTGCTCTGTGAATCTTGTCCAACCTGTCAGGGACGTGGTTATGTCAAAACGGCCGAGTCAGTATGTTACGAAATATTCAGGGAAATTTTGCGTTATGCCCGTGCTTATGAGTCACAGAGTGGCTTTACTGTCGTCGCGCATCCGGCTGTCATTGATCGATTATTGACGGCAGAAGCGCCTGCAGTCGCTGATCTAGAACATTTCATTAATCGCGTGATTAAGTTTCAGGTGGAAAATCTATATACGCAAGAGCAATACGATATCATTCTCAGCTGAAATTGTAACAGAATATCGTTAAACACTTGTTACATCTGAAATTTTACAACAGGGCCTTTATTTACAATACTAGATGCATGAATTAGCCAAAGCCGTTTCTCCCAGTTTCAGGCTTAGCAAAAGGAGTGTGTGATGAGTATGAGTAAAGCAGTAATCCATAAAGGCCTAAAACACGTATTAGAACCAAAGACTGTACATGCGGGATATATCGTTGATGAGCGCGGTAATGAAGTTCAAATTACCGCGAGCATGATCCGTAACGTCTGCCATCAATTATTACAACAGTGCCGTACTATTAAAAGCTGACTGCATTTGTGCATTGTTTCTAACTTGTCAAAAATAATTTGGTAGACGTTTAAATCGAGAAGTCTTCCAAAAAGTTCTAAAATAATTTAAAAAGATTTCAAAAATAAAGAAAAGGGACCAGATCGGTCCCTTTATTCTGTGCTCAAAGACTGGCAAAAATGATCAGCACCTTTGGCAGCCCATCTATCTTATTTATTCATCCGCGGCTAGCTTACCGCCCGTAACTTTGGGACAGGTTCGCCATCTACAATAAGTTCAAAACGTTGAATTTCTTCTTCCAGATGCGTCAGCAAGTTCTGCATTTTCGGCAGGGCATTACGACATGCGGTCAAGCCGACTTCCAGTTTGTCTAGATAGCTGGTCATAGTGATATTCAAGGCCTGACCATCCAGTACGATGGAAGCCGGATAAAGTGCTTCAAGACGTGCACCATTCCAATACAATGGTTCTTGTGGCCCAGGTACATTGGAAATAATGACGTTAAACGCCTGACGTGTCGGCATTAAACCGGAGGCAATATTCAGACCTGCTGCACCGTAGACAAAGGCACTATAGTTCAAAATCTGGTTGGCATTCATACGTTTGAAGCGTTCTTTGGCACTCAGCACACTGCGACGTACGATCTTGAGACGTTCTAGCGGATCTTCTTTATGCGTGCCCAGATTGGCCAGAATCATGGTAATACGGTTGGATATATCTGAATCGTCACTGCGAACAGAAGCTGGAACCATAGCAATTAACGGTTTTTTCGGTAAGGCATTTTGCGATAATAAATATTCACGTAATGCACCTGAACAAATGGCCAGGACGATATCATTAATGGTCACGCCCAATGCCTTAGAAATATGACGTAAACGTGAAAATTCGAAAGACTGGGCTGCAAAGCGACGTGAAGCACTGACGCGTTGATTCAGAATACTGCTTGGCGCCTGAAAGCTGGATACATAATCCGGATTGCGTCCCATATCTTTCATGACGGTTTGCGACAGTTCATAAGCAACTCGTGGCGCACATTCCAGTTGCCCCTTAATGGTCTGCAGGACATTTTTAAACCTGTTCACTTTAGGTGCTTTAAGGCGTTTGGCACGTGGGCCTTCCACACACCATGGCGGTACAATACTCTTGGAATTTGGATCATGTGAAAGCGACTTTTCTACCAGACGCATGCCAGCGATTCCATCCACCATAGCATGGTGAATTTTGAAATACATGGCAAAACGATTACCTTCAATGCCCTCAATGATATGACAGGTCCATAAAGGTTTGGCACGATCAATCAGGGCACTATGTTCTTGAGAAATATAGGTCAGCAATTCACGGATACGGCCCGGTTTTGGCAGGGCAATATGACGAAAATGATGATCTAAATCAAATTCCTGGTCTTCATCCCAAAACAGGCCGTTTAAATAGTTGTTAAAAGGTGGGATTGGAGAGCATTTCGAATTTTGGATATCCGTGACTAGATCCTGAATAAAGGAAGCTGACGCATTGTCGGGAATTTGGAATAAAAATAGTCCACCTACATGCATAGGCTGCTGCCGTTTCTCTAAAGTTAAGAAAATAAAATCAATTGGATGTAATGGACGCATAGCGTGGATTGCCTCACTGCATTCTCTATGGCTTTTTTGCTAAAAGGCCTTGTTAGAATTATTACTTTAGTTTTTAAAGTATATCTTTTTTAGCATATAAATGAACTGCTTTATCTTGCCTCAACTGTGAAAAAGTGGCTATTGACAAGAACAAAATATCTTCCTAAGTTTATGAAATGTGAAAATTTTAGTTTTAAAATAGATTTCTAAAAATAGTATTTTCTAGGCGAAGTGGAGTGTAACTTAATAATTATGTGTTATTAGAAGAATAGCATTGTGTTCAATTTCACATTTTATGCAAATAAATCAATGAGCTAAAATTTTATCAATTCTTTAATTAAAATAATATTATCCCGATAAAAGGTAATTTCTATCTTGTCACTAAATGTAAAATTATCAATTAAAAAAGACTATCTTTATTAAAAAAATAGCCTTTCAATCAATAGGAGCGATAAAACTTAACTTTATCTTTTTAGATTGCCAGCATGTAAGCCACATTCTTTATGGGTAGCTTCTTCCCACCACCAGCGGCCTTCGCGTTCATGCTGATTTGGCAGCACAGGGCGAGTACAAGGTTCACAGCCGATAGAAACAAAACCTTTTTCATGCAAGGCATTATAAGGGACTTCCATCATACGGATATAGCTCCAGACATCTGCACTGGACCAGTTGGCTAGAGGATTGTACTTGATCAACTGTTTTCCCGGACCGGAGAAACCTGAATCTGCCTGAACCACAGGAATTTCATTGCGTGTACCCGGACTTTGGTCTTTGCGCTGACCAGTAATCCAGCCATCCAGCGTCGCCAGTTTTTTACGTAGCGGTTGAACCTTGCGTATACCGCAACATTCCTGATGGCCATCTTCAAAGAAACTGAATAAACCTTTGGTGGTCACTAAATTTTGTACTGCATCAGTTTCAGGGAAGCAGATTTCAATTTCGATGTTGTAATGCCTACGCACCCGTTCAATAAACTGATACGTCTCTGCATGTAGACGGCCAGTGTCCAGACTGAATACCCGGAACGGTTTACCGAGATACGATGCCATATCAATCAATACAACATCTTCAGCACCAGAAAATGAAATCGCAATTTCACCTTGCTGGCCCAGTGCAAGTGCCAAAATTTCATTGGGCGATTTATCTGCATATTCAGATGCAAGCGCATCAATACGATCAATAGTAGGAATGATGGTCATGAGAGTCCTGGCGATATAGGCTTGGAAAGGACATGGCCTATATTAGTTAATTTCACATCTATTTTAATAGAATTGATTTAATTGACTTATCACTAAAAAATAAATACTTATTAAAAAAATAGATTTAAAAAAGTACAGTGCAAAATCTGTTTCTTCAGCTATGATAGTGCAAAATTTTTTCAATACAACTTAGAGGGAATGTTCATGGAAGTCGTATGTCTAGATTTAGAAGGTGTGTTGGTTCCAGAAATCTGGATTAACTTTGCCAAAAAAACCGGTATTAAAGAGCTTGAAGCGACGACTCGTGACATTCCTGACTATGATGTACTGATGACCCAACGTCTGAATATTTTAAAACAGCACGGTTTAGGCTTGAACGATATTCAGGAAGTGATTGCAGAAATGGGTCCATTCCCAGGAGCAAAAGAATTTGTGAAATGGGTGAGTACGCATTTTCAATTGATTATTCTTTCAGATACTTTCTATGAATTTGCACATCCATTGATGAAGCAACTGGATTGGCCGACGATTTTCTGTCATAAACTGGAAACAGATGAAGCAGGAATGATCTCTGCTTATAAACTTCGTCAGCCGGACCAAAAACGTCAAGCCGTAAAAGCATTACATGGCTTGAACTTCCGTGTGATTGCAGCAGGAGATTCTTATAATGATACCACGATGCTAGGTGAAGCAGACCATGGTTTCCTGTTTGATGCTCCTGAGAACGTGATTGCTGAATTCCCGCAATTCCCGCCAATTCGTGGTTATGATGCGTTAAAAGAAGCAATTCGTAATGCTTCAGTGCGTGATATCCCAGCTTAAAGAATTTAAGTAAATAAAAAAGGCGCTATAAGCGCCTTTTTTATTGAATCTATCAAAAAATCAGAAGCGGTAACCGATTTTCATGCCATATGCGATTGCAGTGTTATCGGTGAACTCTCCTACAACATTAGGGCCTGCTTTAGCCTCAGCGTCACCTAACCACATATAGCGAACACCTGCTTGAATAAAGTAATTTTCGGCTGGGCTATATTGTCCACCTAAACCTACACCCCAGTAACCTTCGGTTGGTCCTAGTGTTGTTACAGGATTACCTGCACCTGAGTCATAACTTACTAAAGCAGAGCCAGACCATTTGTCGCTAAATTTACGGCCAACACCAACATTTGCAGACCATTGATCATCTGAGTAGTCAATCAAATTACTACCTGAGCGTAATTTTAATAAATTAGGTGTTACTGCAAATTGGCTCCAATTTACCCAGCGTACGTTAGCAAAGGCTAAAGTATTTGCTGCAATACCTGTTTGAAGATCTAAATTTACAGATTGAGGTGTTGTAGCTGTAACATCTGGTGAAAGAGGCGATGCAATAGTTCCAAATCCAAAACTCTCTGTTGAATTTGCCTCATGATCGATTTCTGAACGATAAGTAATAGCTGCTTTTAAAGCAATTTCAGGGATTTGATAAGCGAAACCAGCAAGCCAGCCCCAAGCTTCTTCTTCATCAAGTTTAATATCATAGCCCGAATTTCCATAAGCTGCACCTCGTAATGCAATTTTAGCTTCTACAGTTTGCCAAACAGGTCCAGCATAAAAATTCCAGTTTTCAGTTGGTTGATAACCGATTAAAGCTGTAAGGTTATTAGTTTTTACTTCTACTTGAGTGCTTTCTCGTTGAGTACTAAGAGGATTTACTTGTGAAAAACTTACATTATTTGTTGGATAAATTGAATCGGCACCATAAGGTTGATCATAAATCAGACCTAAAGATATTTTATCAGTTGCTTGAACTTTAATAGCAGCAGATGGAAAGTAGTAGTCTTCTGCCATGTCGCTGATAGATTCATTACCTAGTTGAGGAATAGATTTTCCAGATACGCTAGGATCAATCACAGTAATACCTGCTTCAGCATAATTACCCGGCTGTAAAAAAGCAGAAATAGATTGACCAGAACGGTCTAGGCCAGCTGCTTGAACTGCAGAAAGAGGTAAAGTGCTAAGTAAAATAGCAGAATAAATTTTATTGAGCTTCATGGTACGTTCCCTGATGCCATCTGTAACAAGAATGTGCAGGAAAAGTAACATAATTTTAAAAAGAGTAAATACTCAGCTCTGTTGAAGAAATGAACTAAGGCGGTTAAGGAAAGAGCTTGATTAGAGTTTTTATACTAATTTTATTGGTATAAATATATGAAAAATATCAGATTAAATTAACTTTAAATAATGTGAAAGGATTGAAGTTCTGTTAATTTTAATTGGTGCTAAAATAATCGAATGATATGCAAGTGAATAAAAATAGAGTAAAAAAGTTAAAAAAACCACCCGAAGGTGGTTTTTTTATTAAGGATATCTTAGAAACGGTAACCCATTTTTAAGCCATATGCCCATGCTTTATTGTCTTCAAATTCAGCGACGTATTCAGAACTACCAGCTTGCGCGCCTGTTTGTGCTTTTGCATCACCTAACATGAAGTATTTAACACCACCCGCGATGAAAGTAGCTGGTGTTGGACTGTACTGAAGACCTAAGCCTACATTCCAATAACCTTCAGTTGGACCAAGTGTAGATACAGGGTTACCTGCACCAGAGTCCCAACCTACAGATACGTTACCAGCCCATAGATCATTAAATTTACGACCCACACCTACAGTTGCTGAAATTTGGTCATCTTCATATTCAACAAGATTGAAGCCATCTGGGCGATCCACAATAGGGCCAACTGCTTCTGATATTAGACCAAATTTATAAGGTTGAATTGAGAATTTAGACCATTCAACCCAGCGAACATTCGCAAAAGCTACAGTATTCGCCATAATACCTGTTTGGAAATCAAGGTTTACAGACTGTGGAGTAGTAATTTTTGTCTCACCACTTGCTGCTGCAATAGCTGCTGCTGCTGCGGCCCCATTTGGGAGCAAAGCTAAAGCTGGTAAGGTTGGAATACTTTCATTCATATTAACATCATGGTCAATTTCAGAACGATAAGTAATAGATGCTTTTAATGCAATTTCAGGAATTTGATAAGCAAGACCGGCTAACCAACCTACAGAGCTATCTTCTGGAATAGACGCATCGTAACCATTGTATAAGCTGTAAGCCTGGCCACGTAATGAAAGATTACCTTTGATCGTTTGGTAAACTGCGCCACCGTAAATATTCCAATTCTCAGTTGGTTGGAAACCTGCAATAAATGATAAATTTTGAGTATCTACTTCTACGCTAGTGTTACCAGTGCCAAGTAATCCATTAATATTTGCTAACCCAGCATCGACTGTTGAAGTAACAGTATTAGTTACTTGTTGAGTAATTGCATTTGTTACGCCTTGCGTAATAGCATCAAGTGCGCCTGGAGTACCACGAATAGCTTGCTCTGCAATAGCTTGAGTGGGTGCCTGGCCTGCTGCAACTAAAGCAGCTGCACGTCTAGCTACTTCACCATTTACTCCAGCAGTCAAGTTGGCTGCTAGTGCTCCAGGAAGGTTTGCGGCTACATTTGTTTCGATAGTTGAGTCACGAATATCTGCTAACGCGTCAGGAGCTAAAATTGTATTCGTAGAATCGGAAACAAATACGTTATTACCTGTATAGGTAGCATCTGCTCCAAACGGTTGGTCATATAAAATACCAACTGAAAATTTGCTGGTTGGCTGAAATTTTAAAGCAGCACTTGGAAAATAATAATCACCCGCCATATCACTAATATTACGGCGAGTATCACTTGTTCCAGCTTCTTTACCAGATACATCTGGGTCTAGGACAGAAATACCTGCTTCAAAGTAATTACCTGGTTGCAGGAAGGCTGCAATTGATTGGCCTGAACGGTCCATTGCCGCAGCAAATGCACCCGTCATTGGTACAGTTGCAAGAATCATTGCAGTAGTTAATGTTTTTAATTTCATTTACGTCTTTCCTTGAGGTACAAATTTATATCTAGCGTTGTTGTTTGCACTTATTTAATTCTTGGAGATTTCGGGTATTTATCCGCAATCATTTGTTACTCCATGTGACAAAAATAGCACAATTAAAATAAGAGTAAATGCTCTAGAAAAAACTAATTAGTCTAAAAAAGCATCAAAATAGAGTTTTTACACCAAAAAATAGCCTCATTTTGAAATAAGTATTTGAAAGTAATAGAAATAAAATAATGAAGAAAAAATGATTTTTTGTATAAAAAATATTCTAAAAATATGAAGATTAACGCTAATTTTTTGAAGTATAGATCACATTTTGAAAGGATGGTGCGCCCTGCGGGACTCGAACCCACGTCGGTCGCTTAGGAGGCAACTGCTCTATCCAGTTAAGCTAAGGGCGCGAAAAGAAGGCTATTGTACTGTAAAAAATACAAAAAAAAGTTATTGCCGAAGCAATAACTTTTAAGGACTCATAGCTACAGGAGTTGTCTAGGTATTTTTAGGCTTAAGTAACTTAAACAGACCGAACATGACCACGATCCAAAGCGGGATCATCAAAATAGATTCCTGGAATCCTTGCGTCCACATGATGTAAAGAATCGTAAGAATGAAACCTAGAACCAGAATATTACCCGCCGGAGACCAAAGCGCAGGGAAGGAAGTCTTATGTGCTAGCTTTTTCATGCTTTGAATAAACTTGAGATGGGTCAGCGTAATCATGGCCCAGTTTAATACCAATGCACCGACTACGATGTAAATCAGATGGCTTAAGGCATCTTCAGGCACGAAGTAATTAAGTAGTACACAGCCAAAAATCAGCGCGGCAGAGAACAATACAGCAGGAATTGGCGTACCTTGCTTATTCACTTTCATGAAGACTTTAGGTGCATTTCCTTGTTGAGCCAGACCATAGAGCATACGGCTGTTGGCGTACATACCACTGTTATATACAGACAATGCTGCTGTCAGGATAATAAAGTTCAGTAAGTGTGCTGCCCAGTCAATGCCAAGCTGGCTGAAAATCATCACGAACGGACTTTTGTCCAGACCACCAAGTTCAAGCTGATTCCAAGGCACGAGTGACAACAGAATCGTCAAAGCACCGACATAGAAAATCAGAATACGGAAAACCACCTGATTAATGGCTTTCGGAATGGTTTTTTCCGGATTTTCAGCTTCTGCAGCCGCCATGCCGATCAGTTCAATACCACCGAAGGCAAACATCAGGAAGGCCAGCATGTAGAACAGACCTTCAAAACCATTCGGGAAGAAACCGCCCGCGGTCCAAAGATTGCTAAAAGATGCGCCTGAAGAAGCATCAGCAGTCAGGATCAGATACAGGCCAAAGACAATCATCGAGATGACCGCAGTCACTTTAATGATAGAAAGCCAGAATTCCGATTCACCGTAGAATTTCACATTGCCGAGGTTGACCAGTGTAATCACGATAAAGAAAAACAGTACCGATGCCCAGGCTGGAATATGCGGCCACCAGTAGTTGATATATTTCGCAACCGCAGTAAGTTCGGTCATGGCCACCAGGATATACAGAATCCAGTAGTTCCAACCCGCAAGGAAACCGGGAAATTTTCCCCAGTATTTATAAGCAAAATGGCTGAATGAACCTGCGACAGGTTCATGAACAATCATCTCACCCAATTGACGCATGATTAAAAATGCAATCAGGCCCCCAATGGCATAGCCTAAAATAATAGAAGGACCCGCAGATTGGATCACCTGTGCGGAACCTAAGAATAAGCCTGTGCCAATTGCACCGCCCATGGCGATCAACTGAATATGACGGTTCTTTAAGCCACGCTGAAGTTGTGAAGACTCGTTATTCAAAGTGTTCAGCCCGACAATGGAAAATGATAAGTGGCTGATTGTAATTGATCAGACTAAAGAAGCCTAGTCCATCCTAAGAATGAAATATTGTTGGAGGAATAATAAAAAATATTCATATAAATAACTGAAATAAAATATAAATGAATCAATATATTAATTTTATTGAAACTGTTACTGATGAGTTCTCTATTTTCTTGGATAAAATACAAATGCCGTTTTTTTATACTAAGGTCTGGCAGTCAAGCAGTTCTGCTTTCAACATACTATACTTTGAATATAAATATTGAATAACCTGTACTAAAACAAAGACAAGTCAAAGGATGAAATAATTCATGAGTTTTGCCGCCCAAATCAAGATTCCTGCAACCTATATGCGTGGAGGCACCAGTAAAGGTGTTTTCTTTAAGCTGGATGATCTGCCTGTAGAAGCACAACAGCCGGGCCGGATTCGTGATCAGCTTTTACTACGCGTGATTGGTAGCCCAGATCCATACGGGAAACAGATCGACGGTATGGGTGGCGCCAGTTCCAGTACCAGTAAAACGGTGATCCTGTCAAAAAGCCAACACGCTGATCATGATGTCGATTATTTATTTGGTCAGGTGTCGATTGACCGTCCTTTTGTGGACTGGAGTGGCAACTGTGGCAATCTGACCGCGGCAGTCGGAGCATTTGCCATTTCCAATGGTCTGTTCGATGCCGAACGTATTCCTGAAAATGGGCTGTGCACGGTACGTATCTGGCAGGCCAATATTCAGAAAACCATTATTGCACATGTGCCGATGCAGAATGGACAGGTGCAGGAGTTGGGTGATTTCGAACTAGATGGCGTAACCTTTCCTGCGGCGGAAGTGCAGATCGAGTTTCTGGATCCAGCCGATGACGATGCGGAAGGCGGTTCAATGTTTCCAACAGGTAATCTGGTCGATACTTTGGAAGTTCCCAATATTGGCAGTTTTGAAGTGACCATGATTAATGCCGGGATTCCGACGGTATTTTTAAATGCGGGAGATCTCGGCTATAAGGGCACAGAGCTTCAGGATCATATCAATAATGACGTGGCAGCCCTGACAAAATTTGAGACAATTCGTGCCTATGCGGCGAAGCAGATGGGACTGATTCAGAATATTGCAGAAGCCGTAACCCGACAACATACTCCAAAAATTGCCTTTGTTGCACCACCGAGTAGCTATACCTCTTCAAGTGGCAAAACTGTCACTGAATCAGACACCGATATTCTGGTTCGTGCCTTGTCTATGGGTAAACTCCATCATGCCATGATGGGCACGGCTGCAGTGGCTATTGGTACGGCAGCTGCCATTCCCGGAACATTGGTGAACCGGGTCGCAGGTGGGGTAGAGCGTGAAGCGGTGCGTTTCGGTCATCCTTCCGGGACTTTAAGAGTGGGTGCACAAGCAAGTTTTGAAAATGGTGAGTGGAAAGTGAAGAAAGCGATTATGAGCCGTAGTGCCCGCGTATTGATGGAAGGCTGGGTGCGCGTACCAGAAGATGTTCTCGTTTAAATGCCGTGCATACATTTAGCCTGTAAAACCACCGGTTCTGCGGTGGTTTTTTATGGTTTAAAATCTCTGACTTGCTTATTTGATATTGAATAGCAAATTTCAGTAGAACAATTCGATTTATGGCTGAAAATTCAAGGCATTTCTAGGTACAATGCCTGATCACCGTACAGGCATTTATTCGCTTGTCATTTTATTCTTCTGGACTACGTATTCGAGGCGAATGTGTCATCTATCACTGACGTATCAACCCATGCACTCACTCAAGCACAACACCGCATTCAACAGGATTTATTGACCGCTCTGGAAGCCTTTGCCATTCCAGAACCGTTAAGGTCGGCAGTCCATCATGCTGTGATGCTTGGTGGCAAGCGAGTACGTCCAGCGCTATGCTATGCCACTGCTGCATTAAAACCCAATCAGAATAGTGCTGCAGTGCGCCGTGCAGCGGTTGCAATCGAGTTTATTCACTGCTATTCACTGGCCCATGATGATCTGCCGTGTATGGACAATGATTTGCTGCGCCGTGGCCAGCCGACATGTCATGTGGCTTATGGAGAAGATACCGCGCTTTTGGCAGGTGATATCCTGCAATCGATGGCTTTTGAAATTTTGGGTAGCCGTCTGTTTGATCAGGGGCCAGCGGTAGAAGCTTCCATTGTACTGAAGCAGATGCAGATTCTGGCAACCGCTTCTTCGAAAATGGTGAATGGCCAAGTTTTAGATTTGCAGTCTGAAGGCAAAAAAATCGATCAGCAAGCACTGGAAAATATTCATCGCAATAAAACCGGTGCTTTGATTAGCGCCGCGATCATGATGGTGGCAGTGACAATCTTTGAAGGCACCGATCTGGCCATTCCTAAATTACGTGAATTTGGACAGGCGATTGGTCTGGCCTTCCAGGTACAGGATGATATTCTGGACATTATCTCCGATACCCAAGTGTTGGGGAAAACAGCCGGCAAGGATGAACAGGTAGAGAAATCGACCTATCCGGCATTAATGGGTCTGGAGCAGGCCAAGGCCTATGCCCAGCAATTACATGATCAGGCGATCAATGCCTTGAACCATTTTGAAGGTCAGGCGGAAGAGTTGAGGCAAATTACCCAGTTCCTGCTCACGCGCAAAAGCTGATTGAAAAATTATTTTTCTAAAAAATTTTAAAGGAACCGCATAAAAAAAGAGGACTTGAAGTCCTCTTTTTAGTTGATACAGAATTATTTGCTTTCGTTATACAGGCGTTCAGCTTCTTCAAAGCGATCGGTAATTTCTGCTGTTGGTGCTTTACCCATCAGGCTCACCACCACAATCGCCAGCATTGAACAGATAAAACCAGGAACGATTTCATACAGGCCAGTGTCAGCAAACAGGTTCTTCCAGAAAATAACTACGACTGCACCCACGATCATACCGGCCAGAGCACCATTCAAGGTCATGCGTTTCCAGAACAGTGACAGGATAATCAGCGGACCAAAGGCGGCACCAAAACCTGCCCAGGCATAGGCCACTAGACCAAGTACTTTGGATTCAGGATTGCCCGCCATCCAGATTGCCAGCAAGGCAATCAGTAGCAACATCAAACGGCCAACCCAGACCAGTTCTTTTTGTGAGGCATTTTTACGCAGGAAAGATTTATAGAAGTCTTCCGTTAGAGTACTTGAGCAGACCAATAGCTGACAGCTTAAAGTACTCATTACTGCCGCCAGAATGGCAGCCAATACCACACCGGCAATCCATGGATTGAACAAAATCTTGGTCAGTTCCATAAATACCGTTTCAGGATTGGCATTCACTACGCTTGCCAGTTCTGGATGCTGCTGGAAATAAGCAATACCAAAGAAGCCAGCTGCGACTGCACCGCCCAGACATAGAATCATCCAGGTCATGCCAATACGGCGTGCATTTGGAATCGACTTGACCGAATCGGCTGCCATGAAGCGCACCAAAATATGCGGCTGGCCAAAGTAACCCAGACCCCAGGCGAGCAGAGAAATAATCGCAACAAAGCTCAGATCACCCAGAATATTCATTGCTTGAGGACGAGCAGCTTCCAGTGCCAAAGTTACCTGAGACATATCTGAAAATGCCATCAACGTCACGATTGGTGTCAGCAACAAGGCAAAGATCATCAGACCCGCCTGAATGGTATCGGTCCAGCTGACTGCCAGGAAGCCTCCAATAAATACATAGCTGATGGTGGCAATGGCACTGATCCAGAGTGCGGTACTGTAAGACATGTCGAACATGCTTTCAAACAGGCGTGCACCTGCGACCATGCCGGAAGCACAGTAAATCGCAAAGAAAATCAGAATCACGAAAGCCGAAACAATACGCAGGATTTTCTTCTGGTCGTTAAAACGATTCGAGAAATAATCCGGCAGGGTCAGGGCATTGTGCTGAACTTCGGTATGCACCCGCAGACGGCCAGCAACCAGCAACCAGTTGAGCCAGGCACCAATAATCAGACCGATGGCAATCCACATTTCAGACAGGCCGGAAAGATAAATCGCACCGGGCAGACCCATCAGGAGCCAGCCACTCATGTCGGAAGCCCCTGCAGAAAGTGCAGTTACGAAACTCCCTAAACGTCGGCCCCCTAAGATGTAATCGGAAAAGTTGCTTGTCGCGCGATAAGCCATCAGGCCAATCACCACCATTGCGACAATATAGAAAAGAAAAGTAATTAAGGTTGGATTTAGGGAGCTCATACGGTATCCATTTTTAAGTTGGACAGTAGATCGAAACAAGGAATAAGATAGTTGCGAAAAGCTTTAATCCGAAAGCCAGGCAACATCAAATCCAGTAGATTTCAAAAATAAACGCGAAATTTAACCATAAATTCACATTTTTTGCTGAGATTTTCTTGCGCGAATAAAAATAGGCAACCCTCGGGCTGCCTATGTATAAAGTCAAAAGATAAATTAGTTAGGGCGACCCATGACACCGCGGATCGTATTTAACACATCGGCTGGAAGGACCACGGTCTTGGCATTTGGCGACTTGGCCATATCCTGCATGGCTTTAATATACTGTTCACCCAGTAAATAGGCGACCGGAATTTCATTATCACCAATGGCAGAAGTCACCATGTCAATTGCACGTTGTGAAGACTCAGCCAGAACCACTTGCGCTTCGGCATCACGACGTGAGGCTTCCAGACGGCCATCCGCTTCCAGAATCGCGGCCTGTTTTTCACCGTCCGCTTTGGTGACGGTCGCACGACGCTGACGTTCAGCTGCTGCCTGTTCTTCCATTGCAGTCTGCATGGTAATTGATGGCTTAATATCCTGAATTTCTACAGTTTTTAAGGTAATACCCCAGTCCGAGATATCATCGGAAATACTAGATTTTAAGCGTGCCTTAATATGATCACGCGAAGATAAAGCATCATCCAGATCCATTTCCCCGACAATCGAACGCAGTGAGGTTTGCACCAGGTTCTGAATCGCCCAGGAATAGTTTTCAATCCCGTACACGGCTTTTTCTGGTGTGGTCAGATTAATATAAGCCACGGCATTCATCAGCAGGACCGCATTATCACGGGTAATCACTTCCTGTGAGGGAATATCCAGAACGATATCTTTGGTTGTGACTTTATAGGCGACTTCATCCACATAAGGAATGACAAAATTCAGACCCGGATTTAGCGTGGTGTGGTATTTACCCAGACGCTGTACGATCCATTTGTAGCCTTGCGGCACAATCCGCACACCTTTAAAAATGGTAATCGCAACAAAGGCCAGAAACGCGATAACAATGATAGAACCACCAGACATAGCTTATTCACCTTATTGATTTTGATAATTCGTGCTGTGGGGTTGTACGACCAGATCATTACCCAGAATATCCACGACGCGAACGCGATCTCCGACTTGAACTGGGTCCAGAGTTCGGCATTCCCATTCATCCGAACCTAAAACTGGCATCGGAAAGCGCACCCGGATTTGCCCATGATCCAGATTAGTCTGAATCACCATGCCCACCTGACCAATGGTCGCTTCACGCGATAGACCGGCTTTGGTCTTGTCAATCGAAAGTGGCTTGATAAACTTAAACCAGAGCAGCGTACACAGAACAGAAAGTACGATCCAGGTCAGGAGCTGGGTCGTCAGTCCCATCATCGGGAACATCCAGTACAGGACGCCAACCATGATGGCACCGATCCCGAACCAGAGGGCAGCAAATGCGGGCAGTAGTAATTCCGACAGAATCAGAAGAATGCCTAATACAAACCAGTGCCAAGGTTCAAGAACTAATTCCATATCGTGACCTATATCGCTAAGTATTTAATTAATCATCATCTTTATATGATTGATCTTCAATGTAGCAGATGCGGCTGCAGATGAATATAAAAACTTCATGGATCAAAATTTTGCCTGACGTGGCGGTTTAAATGCCGCTGGCGACTGCTTAAAGTTGCTAATGGCTTTTTCAATAGTACGGATTTTCAGCTGAGCGGCCTTTTCACCTTCCAGAATGGTGGCATTGCTGGCTTTCAGGTCCAAAGTACCGATATGACCGACTTTGGGCTGAATCACCACAGTGGCCTGACTCAACTCTTCATTAATGCTTTGCTGTCCCATAATATTTAGGGTCTGATCCAGTACGCCCCACATATTCAAGGCTTTATTACCATCCGGACGGGCAGAAATATCCACGGCAATGACAATGTCTGCTCCCATATCTTTGGCGGTCTTGACCGGAATTGGGCTAATCAGACCGCCATCGACATATTTGATGCCGCCAATCACGGCAGGCACAAATACATTCGGAATACTACAGGAAGCACGAACCGCCTGTCCGGCATTGCCTTTAATAAAGTCAGCTTTACGCCCATTGTCCAGGCGAGTGGCAACTGCAGCAAAACGAATTGGGAATTGTTCAATCGGTTTGTTCGCCACATTTTTATTGACGAAATTCTGCAATTTTTGTCCGGCAATAATCCCTTGTCGGTTCAAGGTTAAATCGCGGATATCGGATTCTTTAAAATTCAGGGCAATCTGCTGTAACTGATAAGGGGATTTGCCGCTGGCATACAGGCTGCCGACAAAACTGCCGGCACTGGTGCCGGTGACAATCTTCGGTTTGATGCCGTGTGATTCGAGCACTTTAATGACGCCAATATGGGCAAAACCTTTGGCACCGCCACCACCGAGGGCAATGGCGACGACAGGTTCACGGGCTTTTAATGGCGTGGCAGGCGTAGGTGTTTTAGTAGCTTTGTCACAGGCTGCAAGACTGAAACCAAGGCAGCCAATTAAGGCATAACGGGCTAATTTCATTATAAAAACTGGTGATTAAATCAACAAAATTCAGGCTATCACATCAAAAAAAGCCGTATTTGCCTAGTCTTTTTTCAAAAGCTTTTGTAACGGCTTGGCCACCCAGTCTGGATTTTTGGCCGAGAATTTACCTTGATAATGCTGATAAATCTGTTCCAGGTCGTATTCATAATCACCGGTCAGATGGTACACGCCCAGGATATGAATAGTCTTGATATCATAATCAAAGGAAAACATCACAATCGGCAAATGGGCTGCCTTGGCAATATGATAAAAACCGCTGCGAATTTTATCCGGTGCCTTACGTGAACCTTCCGGTGCCATACCGACCCAGATCTGCTGCGATTTTTCAATGATGTCTACAATCTGTCGGGTATGTCCTTGTGGACTATCTCGGACGACAGGAACCACACCAATCCATTCCAGCACCGGTTTTAGCGGTGTACGAAACAGGCTGTCTTTACCAAAAATCGTAATCTGAATACCGAGACCAAGCAGGGCATTGAAACCTAGCCAGGCATCAATATTGGAGGTATGGGGAGAGATAATCGCCACAGCTTTGGGCAAATCGGGGAATTCTCCTTCCAGACGCCAGCCCTGAGCCAAGAAAAGCTGCCTGAAAAAAGTTCGGCTCAGTTTGCTGCCGCGGGCTGGCACATGCGGCGGGAGTTGGGGGAAACGTATTTGGGCCATTGCTTTTGTCTCGTCCTGAAACTAATTTTTCTTTATTTTTTATTATATTAGACTGTTGTAAAATCTGGATCATTGGCAAAATGTATAGCATCTTAAATGCTGGTGATGCCTTTTCACCTTAAGGACTTGGCCTAAATATGCGGAATATCTATATTTTACTGTTTTCGCTGTATTGGGCACAGGGGCTTCCGGTCGGATTTATGACGCATGCCTTGCCGGTCATTCTGCGGGCTGAAGGGGTATCGCTGGCGCATATCGGGGGCTTTGGCCTGTTAATGCTGCCTTGGTCGATTAAAATATTCTGGGCACCTTGGGTCGATCGACATGGATCAATCGCCAAAGGTCATTACCGTAGCTGGATTATTCCCCTGCAATGGCTGTCAGTTGCTGTATTGATTGGGCTCTCATTTCTACCGATTCAGGCCTTGAATCAGCCGCTGTATTTACTGCTGTTTTTTATCACGCTGTTGCTGATGAATGGCATTGGCGCGACACAGGATATTGCGACCGATGCACTGGCGGTCAATATTCTGAATCATGAGCAACAGCATTGGGGTAATACCTTTCAGGTCATCGGTTCACGACTGGGATTTATTGTCGGAGGTGGGGCCATATTATGGTTGCTAGATCTACTGCAATGGCAAGCCACCTTTTTATTATTGGCGGCTCTGGTCTTTCTTAATACTTTACCCATTTTATTATTTAAAGAACCGGATCATCTAAAAACCACCACGCAAACTTCTGAACAACCAGCACTCAGTAATATTAAAACCTATTTTCAATACTTCTGGTCGGATTCAACCTTGGCTGTCTGGTTACTGGTTTTATTGACCTTTAAAATCGCCGATGGTTTATCCGGGCCTTTATTAAAACCTTTAATGGTAGATCTCGGACTGAGCTTTAGCCAGATTGGTCTTTATGTCACCATGCTGGGAGCATTGACTGCCTTGATTGGAGCCGGACTGGCGGGCTGGTGTCTGAAGTACTGGTCTCGCAGCTCGAGTTTGATTATTTTCTCAATTCTAAAAATATTGAGCTTAATGGCTTATGCCTGGCTCGCTACGCAGTATGAAGCTCAAAACAAAGTAGAAAATTGGATCATTTATCTGATCAATGCGGCCGAAGACATGGTCTCAGCCATGCTTTTGGTGGTCATGTTGACCTTGGTCATGCAATACAGCCGTAAGCATCTGGCAGGGACAGATTTTACCTTTCAGGTTGCTCTGATGGCCACGGTGAGTGGGGGACTTTATAGCCTGAGTGGCATTTTTGGAGATGCTTTAGGCTATCAAAATTATCTGAATCTGATCGTGATCGTGGCAATTTTCAGTCTAATTCCAATTTTCCGATGGATGAAAGTAGCAGAAAAAGTATAAAATTTCTAAATAATCAACTGTTTGGTTAAATGTTAGCCTAAAGTACTAAATAGAATATATAAATATTAATTTAATAATTTTGTAATATAAGCGCCGTGTGTATTATTTGTTACAAAATAAATTAAGGATTTTTTTGATGAAAACTAAGTTAGCGACAGCAATTGCATTCAGCCTTTTGGCGGGGACAACTTTTGCAGCACCAACTTTTTATGGTGAGATTGATGCCACAGTTGATTATTTACCTGAAGACAATGCTTCACCTGTGTCTGATCGCGATGTTATTGAACTGAATACTAATAATTCATTCTTGGGTTTAAAAGGTGAGGAGAAACTTACTGACCGTTTAAGTGGGCTTTATCAAGCTGAATTTACCTTCTATGTAGACAATGGTGGAAGTACAGATACATTTGTACCGCGTAATCTTTTAGTCGGTCTTAAAGATGAAAAGTTAGGTACAGTAAAACTAGGTAAAATCGATACGCCTGTAAAACAGCTTTCTTCAGTAGTTGATACTTTCAATAACTATGTTGCAAATAAAGCGGATATGGCAGGTATCTTTACCGGTGAAAACCGTATCGATAATGTTGTCGTCTATGAAGCTCCTGGCTTTGCAGTCGGTGAAGGTAAACTAAAAGCAACTGCACTATTAGCTACGGGTGAAGCTGGTGGTATTAGCTCGTCTAAAGGCGGTTCTAAAGTTGCAGGTCGTGGCTTGGGTGATGCATGGTCAGCATCTGTAGTATATGACAGCAAAGCAGTTGTTTTAGGTCTTGGTTACGATAAAGCAATTCCATCAAATTTTGCTGGTCGCGGTATTTTGAATGCATCTGCTCCAGAAGTAACAGGTGGAGCCGCAGGTAGTGTATTTGCTGCTGCAAATACGATCCGTGCGATTGGCCGAGTAAATTTAGATAATGGTTTAGCACTTAAAGCACTCTATCAAGTTTCAGAAGTCGAAGAGACAGCAAATGCTGACAATGACACTTCAGTAACTTGGCTTGAATCAATCAGAGCTATTGATGATCAACAAGCTTGGTTAATTGGAGCTGAATACAATTTGCCAACAGCAAAAGCATGGACAGTAAAAGGTCAATATAGTCAAAGCACAACTCAATTTACTACTGCCAAAGCTGATTATGAAGCTCAACAAATTCTAGTTGGTGCAGACTATGCATTCAGCAAGCAGGTGAAAGCATATGGTTATGCGGGCTACCTAATGTTAGAACAAGGTTCAAATGAAACGGATCAGCCAGTCGTAGGTACAGGTGTTGAATACAAATTCTAATTTAGATTTTGTACTCTAAGAAAAGGCGATGCTTTAGCATCGCTTTTTTTATGCTTAAAACAACAAAACTTAGCAATTTTATGTCTGATCTAACAAGTTTCGGACTGTTAACATGATTGAAAGTTTCAGCACTTCGTTTTAAAAATTATGCCTATTCAAGCTGTTTTATTTGACCTCGACAATACCTTGACCCATCGTGATCTGACGACACAAGCCTATAGCCGTTATCTGGCAGAATATTATGCGCCAGCATTGAAACAGGTCGAGTCTGACAAAATTATCGAGATTGTAAGACGCATCGATAATGGCGGTTATCCTAAAAAGGAATTGCTGACGCATGGCAGTATCGGAGCTTCGGCTGCCTATGCATTGTTACAGGAACTAAGCTGGTTAAATCCTCCGAGTATAGATGAACTAGCCCAATTCTGGTTTAGCCAGTTTGGCCGTTTCGCCGTAGAAATGCCGGCAGCAGAGCAAGTATTAACAAAGCTAAAAAATGAAGGTTATCAGCTAGCCATTGTTTCCAATGGCGGACATGACACCCGTTTAAATACGATTCGGGGTTTGGGTATTGAACCTTATTTTGATGAGATCATCAGTTCGGGGTTGGTGGGTTTTAACAAACCACAGCCGGAAATATTCCAGATCACGGCAGAGCGTCTAGGCGTGCAGCCTGCACAGTGCCTGTATATTGGCGACCATCCCATTAATGATGTACAAGGAGCTACAGAGGCCGGAATGCATGCATTATGGATGCAAGGCTTTCATGCCGATGCCGAACATATCCGATATAAAATTCAGCAACTGCCGGAAATTTTTGCGCATTTGCAGTTACTGAATCAGACTTAAGTTATTCTTAAACAGTCAATCGTTTCGGCCCATTGCGAAGAATCACAGCGCGGACATTGCTGGTTGGCATGTGAAAGGGTTTGTACCTGTCCACAGTAAATGCAGGCATATAATTGCCCAGCCTTGACCTGTTGGACTATAGAACAGGTTTTAGGGAAAAGTGGCAGCCCAGGCCGAACCTCATCCGATTTGAAGAACAGGATACTGAACTTACCGTCAGTTTCCAGTAAACCGGTGCGTACCTGACCCAGATGCTCTACGCCTTGCTGGCGCATTTCGGCAAAGAATTCATCATGTGACATCTTACCTTTTTTAATTTCTTCAACGACCAGCACGCCATCTTCTACGATATAAATCGGTTTACCTTCCAGTAGGTCTTCAAACCACTGATATTTCATCATGAGCCAGGTGGTCAGGCGGTACATGATAATAATCACCGACATCACCAGAACTGCCTGAATCAGGGGAATATCTTCAGTAAACATCGGGTCGCCGGCAATCGAACCCAAGCTCAAAATGATAGCGACTTCGAAGATAGAAAGTTGACGTACCCCACGTTTTCCGGTCAGACGCAAAAACAGGATAATCATCGTGTACATCAGGGCACAACGCAGCAAAATTTCTGCGGTAAACTCCCAGGTGGTGTCATTTATAAATATGGTCGCCCAGTCCATTTAAATTCTTTATCCTCATTTTTCTCTTTGGCTTGAGTCTAGCAATATCAGTATTTTATTTGCTGCTGTGTTTATGTAAGTTTATGAATAAAGGTAGATTCTATTTAAAAAAGAAGCTTGAACTTAAAAATCTAGCTATTTGATCTATTGAAAATAAGATAGAGATTTCATGTAAATAATGCATAAAAAATCAGCAGATTAAATTTGAAGAAGATCACATTCTCTACTGTCTATTTTTAAATATATAAAAGTATTATCCATTTGAAATTTATCAATATATATTCTGAATAATGTGTTTTGAATAATTAGGAGTGTTTAGAAATTTGTAAGCAAATCACTTCATCTTTATAAAAATCTGTAGTTTGTGGCCTGAAAAATAGAGTGATTACACTACTTTAATAAACTGTTTTTAAATTAGAAATTGTGATTTTGACTTCCAACAAGGGATGTATTGTGAAAAGAATATTCACGCTTTTAACGGTTATGGGTTTAAGTACAGCGGTCTGGGCAGATGCGGATTGGGATTATACTCAGCCTGAGCAATGGTCGACTTTGAGCCAGAAATATTCGGCCTGTAATGGTCTGAACCAGTCACCAATCAATATTGAACGAACAGTGAAAGCAGAACTGGAACCGCTCAAGTTCAGCTATAACACCATGATTCATGCGATCGAAAATAAAGGTCATACCGTTCAGGTGGATTTTGCGCAAGGTGGTGAATTGCAGCTGGATGGCGATACCTTTGTACTGAAGCAGTTTCATTTGCATAGTCCGAGTGAAAACCTGATTAAAGGCAAAAGCTATCCACTGGAAATCCATTTTGTCCATGCCAATGCCAAAGGTGAGCTGGCTGTCGTGGGGATGATGTTCGAGCAGGGTGCAGAAAGCCAGATGCTCAAACGCATGTGGAACCGTTTGCCAAAAAAGAAGGTTGAGAAAGTGGTTTTAAAGACCCCACAACCTGTGAATGAAATGTTGCCTAAAAACCTGGATTATTATCGCTTTAGCGGCTCGCTGACCACACCACCGTGTTCGGAAGGGGTACGCTGGCTGATCCTGAAAGATATTCAACAGGCTTCTGCCAAGCAGATTTCGGAATTTGCCAAACTGATGGGCCATCCAAATAACCGACCGGTGCAGTCCCTGAATGGTCGTGTAGTGCTGGAATAATCAATATGAGAGCGAAAAAGCAGACTTTGGTCTGCTTTTTTTAATTCTGATACAAATTTCGAAAGGGCACACTGAAAAGAACTATGTGGCGAAAGCTGAAAGAATTACTATAGATAGTATTTCCTATTGGTCTTTCCGCTACCATGCTCTTTGACTTAAAAACCATGATTCAGCCATTCACAGCGCTTTCGCCACAGCAGAAGAAGCTGGATCATCTGATTGATAAAATTGAGCAACAGAAACAGGAATTACACCAATGGCAACAGGCTGAAGAAGAGCTGCAGCAATATACCCATAAAACATTTATGCCGGTCTATCATGAATTGCATGGTGTACTGTTCAAGCAGCTGGAACAGCTCTGGAAACACCTGCAGGAAACTACATTTTCCAAGGCTGAACTGGTGGTGTTGGATGAAAAGATTCAGTACCTTGCAAATTATCTAAAAGACTCTCAGGCGATGTCGATGCAAGAAGCCCATAAGGTGAATGAAATCTTCACTTATTATCAGCAACGTGCCGAACACGCCCAATTCAGAAAAAGCCAAAAGAAAATAAATGAACTGGAAACATTCTTTAAGAATGAGAATCTCTCAGATTTTGCAGATGCAGAAGTATTTGAAGAATGGGAATCAGATCATTTTCAGCAGGCACGTGAAGAAGCCAGATTAAAACGCCAGCAGGAAAAACAGGAACAGGCAACAGCAATGGCAGAGCAGTCATTGAAAACCGTATATTTAAAAATTGCTGCCATCATTCACCCTGACCGTGAAGTAAATGATGTCAAAAAAATCAAGAAAACTGAATTATTGCAACGTGCCAATGAGGCTTATGCAGAGCAGGACCTGTTTACGTTACTGAGAATGCAACTGCAGATCGAGCAAGATCAGGATATTTCACAAAAGGGTTTAAGTGCGGAACAATTAAAATTCTATCAACTGGCTTTGGATGCACAAAGCCGGAAATTACAAGAGCAGATTGATGCCTTGATCCATAGATTGGTCTGGTCTTCAAAAACCAGAATTGCCATGAAAAAGGCGAAAGGCAAGGTCCAGATTGCAGACCTGTATAAGCAGATTGATGAAGATACTTCTGCCATCAAACAGCAGATTAAAGTAGAAAAAGAACGGTTGATGTATATCAAGAAGGTGAGTGGCTTGGAGATGTTTTTAAGGCATGGGATGCTTTAATCTCTTATTCGTATAATAACTCTAGATGTAGTAATGAAAATTCTCTCTCCTTGTAGGAGATGAGCATCCTCAGAATATATTCTGAGTGCGCAAGGGTGAGGGCTATTTTAAGATTCACCTCTCCCTAATCCTCTCCCAGAGGGAGAGGGAGTCGTAACTGATTAGATGCCATCAATTAATTTAATAATGAACGTTCCCTCTCCTTTTAGGAGAGGGCTAGGGAGAGGTTATAAAATTTGATAATCTAAAGAAAATAATAAAAACATAAGCCTATGAACAAAAAACTCGATCCCCAACTACTTATCTTTGCTAAATCCATGCGCCACACTGCCACCGATGCAGAACACCTCATGTGGCAAATCCTTCGTGCCAAGCAATTTATGAATCTCAAATTTCGTCGTCAGCATGTGATCAAACCCTATATTGTGGATTTTTACTGTCATGAAATTGGTTTGGTGATTGAGTTGGATGGTGGTCAGCATGGAACAGATGATGCTGTCGAATATGATGCCTAACGAACAAAGTTTTTAGAGGCTTTGGGTTTAACGGTTGTGCGTTATTGGAATCATGATGTGTTTGGGCGGACTGATGTGGTTTTAGAACACTTATGGTCAGTGTGCACTGAATTGAAAAATACCTCTCCCTAACCCTCTCCTGAGAGGAGAGGGAACATCCATTGTGAAATCTATGTAGGTATTAAATCAAATGACAACTCCCTCTCCCTATGGGAGAGGGTTAGGGAGAGGGAAACTTGAAAAATAATAAATTAACCTAATAAAGATATAATATTTAGAATTACATTGGGGAAAGTGATGTCAGATAAAAAGTCAGAAGCCATTAAATTATTAAATGAAGCCATTCATGAATTGGAAACCACTAAAGGTAGTGTGGCTATAGGCGTAAGAAAACTTTCGCGTGCTACAAAATTACTAGAAAAAAATAAAATTAATGCTTGGTGTCAAATCTATTCGGGAAATACTATTTATAATGGTCTTTTAGAGAATTTATTCAAAGAAGTAGATGAGGAATATCAGAAAAATAATGAACCACAAAATTTATCTGATGAAAAATTTGAAAAGACTATTAAGCAATTGGAAGCTGTAGGTCTAACTACGTACATAATTCGAGAGATTTGGAAGTACAAAAATAATATTGAAGCGGGGAAATTGAATTCTGTTGATTTTATTGAACAAAAATTAAATTTATTGATAAAAGAAAAGCGTGGAAATGATGGAACTTATTATAGAAACCCTTTACAGGAACATTTATCTTATATCAAAGAAAAAGCACATACGTATTGTGCAAATTTATTAGAACAATTAACTTTTTCAGGAACGATAGTTAGTGGTTTTGATTTATTGAAAAAAGCGGTTGATGATAAGCTTTTAGACTTAGATCCAGAGCTTGCCGAACAATTAATGTTGGCGTTTAAAGGTATATCATCAGCAAATAAAGAAGAATGGTCACAAGCATTAACTTCATGCCGTAGACTATTAGAAGCTTTGGCAAATAAGCTATATCCACCAAATGATAAGGTTATAAATAAAAGAACTTTTAGAGAAAATCAATATATCAATAGACTTTGGCAGTTTATGACAGAATCTATTGAGTCAGAGAGTAATAGAGATCTAGCAAAAACGCATGTTGATTATTTAGGATTGTGGTTAGAGAAAAATTATAAACTAACAAATAAAGGTGTTCATTCTGAAGTAAGTCAGTTAGAGGCTACTCGAGTAGTTTTTCATATGTACTTAATGCTATCTGATTTTTTAGATTATTTAAATCATTCACATTTAAGCTCAAATTCAAAACCATCATTAAATACTGCGACATTAGATGATTTTGAAGTTCGGTTAAATTTAAAGCGTGAAATTGCTAAGGCAATATATAAAGTTAGAATTGAGAAAAATGGTTCACTAACTTTTGAAGATCTCAAAGCAATTAGGGGAATAGGACCAAAAACAATCCAATTAGCAAAAGAGCAATTTTCTGAATAAAAAATCCCCTCATTCGAGGGGATTTTTTGAATCAAACTAACAACACATTAAAGCGCCGCAATTTGCTCCATATTTGCTTTAATCTTCGCTAACTGGTCTGCAAACTCAGCAAGTTTCACTTTCTCGCCTTCAACTACAGCAGCAGGTGCTTTCGCCACAAAACCTTCATTCGCAAGTTTAGTTGCAATTTGATCGTGCTGCTTTTGAACCTTGTCTAAGTCTTTTTGCAAACGCCCCAATTCCGCTTTCGGGTCAATTAAGCCCTTCATTGGAACGAACACAGACACATGACCAACTACAGAAGAAGAAGACAATGGTGGTTGTTCGCCATCTGTCAAGAAAGTAATGCTTTCAACTTTCGCCAATGCTTTAAACAACGGTTCAATACGAGAAATTTGGGCTTTTTCTGCTTCAGTCGTGTTCTGTAAAAGAACTGGTAATAAACGTGCATTACCTAGACCCATTTCACCACGAATGTTACGCACCGCACCAATCAAACCTTGTAGCCATTGCATATCTGCTTCGGCTTGTTCGTTGATTTTTGCTTCATCTGCAACAGGGTAGTTTGCCAACATAATGGTTTCGCCACCCAAGCCAATCATTGGCGCAAGGGTTTGCCAAATTTCTTCAGTCAAGTACGGCATGATTGGGTGAGCAAGACGTAAAGAAGCTTCCATCACCGCAAGCAATACACGACGAACTTCGGCTTTGCGTTCTTCAGAAACAGATTCATCATTCAGAACAGGTTTGGTTAGCTCTACATACCAGTCGCAGTATTCATTCCAAATAAAGTCATAAATCGCTTGCGCAGCCAAGTCTAAACGGTAAGTTGCAAAGGCTTGATGAACCGCTTGCTCTGCCTTTTGTAAACGGCTCACAATCCACTGTTCAGGCAATTCCCAAAGGTCTTGACGTGCTTCTTGACCGACAGTCTGACCTTCAACATTCATCAATACAAAACGAGTTGCATTCCAAATTTTGTTAGCAAAGTTACGGTAACCTTCCACACGTTTCATATCAAACTTGATGTCACGACCTGTGTTTGCCAATGCACAGAAAGTAAAACGAACCGCATCTGTACCATAAGCCTGAATCCCTTCTGGGAATTCTTTACGGGTCGATTTTTCAATCTTCGCCGCTTGTTTCGGATTCATCAAACCTGTGGTACGTTTTTGTACTAAAGTTTCTAAATCCACACCGTCAATCAAGTCTAATGGGTCAAGCACGTTACCTTTAGATTTAGACATCTTCTGACCTTCGCCATCACGTACCAAACCGTGAACGTACACAGTTTTAAATGGCACTTGTGGCGTACCATCTTCATTCTTCATGAAGTGCATGGTCAGCATGATCATACGTGCAACCCAGAAGAAGATGATGTCAAAACCTGTCACCAATACATCTGTCGGGTGGAAGGTATTCAAGAAGTAGTTGGCTTTGTCTTTCGCTTCGTCGCCAGTCCAGCCTAAAGTCGAGAATGTCCAGAGACCTGAAGAGAACCATGTATCCAGTACGTCTTCATCCTGGTTCAATTGAACATCGGCAGGAATGTTGTTTTTCGCACGAACTTCAGCTTCGTCACGACCAACATATACATTACCTTCCGTATCGTACCAGGCCGGAATCCGGTGACCCCACCACAATTGACGCGAGATACACCAGTCCTGAATATTGTTCATCCAAGCCATGTACATGTTGCTGTACTGCTCAGGTACGAACTTGATACGACCGTCTTGAACCGCTTCAATGGCAGGTTTCGCAAGAGGCGCGATTTTTACATACCATTGGTCTGTTAATAACGGCTCAACGATCACGCCTGAACGGTCACCGCGAGGGGGTTTCAATGTATAAGGTTGGATTTGGTCTAACCAGCCTTCAGCTTCTGCTTGTTCAACCAGTTTTTTACGTGCTTCAAAACGTTCTAAACCAATGTAGTCCGCAGGTGCAGGGATGGTTTTAGAAATTTGTTCGCCCGCTTTCGCAATGTATTCAAACTCAGCAAGAACTTCAGCATTTTTGTTGAAGATGTTGATGATTGGCAATTCGCAGCGTTTACCTACTTCATAGTCATTGAAGTCATGCGCAGGGGTGATTTTTACACAGCCTGTACCGAATTCTTTGTCGACATATTCGTCTTTAACGATAGGAACTGCACGACCTGTAATTGGCAGGATAATGTTCTTGCCAACCAAATCCGCATAGCGTTCATCATCAAGGGCAACCGCAACTGCAGTATCACCTAACAATGTTTCAGGACGTGTTGTAGCTACTACGATGTGATCTTTACCATCGTGTGTGCGTAGTGACTTATCTTCAAAGAAGTATTTGAAGTGCCAGAGTGAACCTGCTTCTTCTTTATCAGACTCAACTTCCAGGTCAGATAGGGCAGTTTGTAATTTTGGATCCCAGTTCACCAGACGCTTACCGCGGTAGATCAGACCTTCTTCATGCAGTTTGACAAACACTTCTTTTACTGCGTTTGATAAACCATCATCCATGGTGAAGCGTTCACGTGACCAGTCTACAGATGAGCCTAGACGACGAATTTGACGGGTAATGTTGCCGCCAGACTGTTCTTTCCATTCCCATACTTTTTCGATGAACTTTTCACGACCCAGGTCATGACGGCTAATGCCTTCAGCACCCAACTGACGCTCAACCACCATTTGTGTTGCAATACCTGCGTGGTCAGTACCCGGTTGCCAAAGCGTATTTTTACCAGACATACGGTTAAAACGGGTTAAGGCATCCATGATGGCATTGTTAAAACCATGACCCATGTGCAGGCTACCAGTGACGTTTGGTGGTGGAATCATAATACAGAAAGATTCGCCTTTTTCAGACGGGTTAAAGTAGCCACGCTCTTCCCAAGTTTGGTACCATTTTTTCTCGATCTCGGTCGGATCGTAGGTTGTCGCGATATTTTGCGCTGAGTCAGTCATAGTCTAAACAGATCAAAAGTGAATGAAAAATTGCATCTATTGTAGCAAAAAAAATAGTGCATGCGGCAGCTTAACCAAATGCAAACTTTAGCCAATTGGCATGTATAGCAACTCATCGTATGATAGAACGATAAAAAAACGCGACTCATCGCAGCATATCAAAAAGGATAATAAGATGAGCTATAGCATTTCCCTGAAGCTTCAACCCGAAACCCATCAGCGCTTTAAAGACCTGCATTCCCGATTAAATGCCGGCGAGCGAGACAGTCTTGCCAGACCCTTAGGTGAAAATCTGGCCGATATGGCCTGTGAAATTATTGACCAGATTTTTGGTCAGGTGGTGTAACGGGCCAATTCACCGGACAGTGAGTCCGAAAAAGTGATTCAGCAGATTATGCATAACACCCGTAAATATATGCCGTGGTCGGTTTCGCTGTTTGGCAATGAGCGGCTGATGCCTATGGTGAACTATTTGCATCGCATGACCTATGAGCATCAAGGTAATGCTTTTGTGCGATATCCGGTGGAAAAATTACTGGTGATGGAACTGCTCGGCTGTGTTGACCAGATGAAAAATGGTAATCACCAGTATGTATCGCCGGCTTTAAAAGCCTTTACTCAGGTAGTCGATCAAGGGGTGACGCATTTAATCCGTGAACCGAAAAAAATGTTGAAATTTAATGTCGTGGTCGATAAAACCTTGAATGGGGTGATTCATTTAACCACCCAGTTAGGCTATAAACGTTTTGACAAGCTCGGTAGCATCTATGATGCCGATACGATGAGTTATTATTTTGAGCATTTGTTGGTATTTCTGGAAGATGAAATACCGCACCATATTCATTAAAACAAGGGAAAGAGGATTTCATGGCGAAAGTTGAAGACTTAAATGGAAAAGTGGTCTGGATTACCGGCGCATCTTCAGGGATTGGCAAGGCGATTGCTCAGCAATGTGCTGCACTTGGGGCACAGGTGGTACTGACTGCACGCCGGCATGCAGAACTGGAAAATGTTCGCCAAAGCCTTAGCAATGCAGATCAGCATATTTCAGTCATTGCCGATATCACAGATGAAAGTCAGGTTCGTCATGCCTATGAACAGGTTTTGCAACAAAAAGGCCGGATTGACTGGCTGATTAATAATGCCGGTCTGAGTCAACGTGCCCTGATTCAGGACACCACCATGCAGACTGAACGCGCCATTATGGAAGTCGATTATTTCTCTCAGGTGTTTCTCACCAAAATGGTATTGCCAACCTTTCTGGCACAAAAATCAGGTCGTATCGTCTTTATTTCCAGTGTGGCAGGTTTGCTCGGTACCCAGTATCGAGCTTCCTATTCCGCAGCCAAAGCAGCGATTCATATGTGGGCCAACAGCCTGCGTGCTGAAGTTGCTGATCAGGGCGTTCAAGTCTCAGTGATTTTCCCGGGTTTTGTTCAAACCAATGTGTCCCTGAACGCCTTAAACGGTGAAGGAAAACCGCAAGGACATCCGGATGAAGCGATTGAAAATGGGCTGTCCGCAGAAGATTTTGCGGTTCAGACTGTACAGGCTTTGCAGAACGGCGAAGAATATATTGTGATTGGTGGCAAGAAAGAAAAACTTGGTGTGCTGGTTTCGCGTATTTCACCAAAAGTTCTGTACAAGATGATCCGTAAAACCAAAGTAAAATAAATCATCCAGAGTAAAAAGGGCAGTAGCGCCCTTTTTTATGTCTCTTAAAACATCAATAAAAATAACAATACTTAAAAATGCAATTCATTTCTGGAGAATTGCCCATAAAGGGAATGCAGCCGATAACATTGATATGCAGAAAATTACCTTTTCACTCTGGTACTTAAGCCAAAAGCCGGTATGTTAATTAAAAATAATAGTGAATTGGAATAAGCTCATTCGATGAAAACCCCGGTGCCCGATTATCTCCAGCATGTATTAACGGTCTGTCATGATAATGATCAGGGCGCTTTGGCTGACTATATCCCTGAACTGGCAGCGGTAGATCCAAATAAGTTCGCTTTGGCGCTGACTACGGTGGATGGCACGATTTATTCCACGGGAGATGATGAAACCGAATTTACCATGCAGTCGATGTCCAAGCCTTTTGCCTATGCCTTGGCATTACAGCATTTGGGAATTCCAGCAGTACTGGAAAAGGTCGGCGTTGAACCTTCAGGAGAGGCTTTTAATCAGATTTCACTGGATAAAGAAACCAATCTTCCGAAAAATCCAATGATTAACTCGGGTGCGATCACCACGCATTCTTTGATTCCGGTACAAAAAGGCATTTCACGTGCGGAATGCTTGCGCCGTTTTTTAAGTGAGCTGGCAGGCCGTCAACTGGAATTCGACAAGCAGGTATATAAGTCGGAAGTCAAAACTGCATTCCGGAACCTATCGATTGGCTATATGCTGCGTACTGTAGGTGTGCTTGATTCGGATCCGGTAGAAATCGTCAATGGATATATCAAGCAATGTGCGATTAAGGTGACGGTCAAAGATCTGGCAAATATCTGTAGTGTGCTCGCTAATGGTGGTGTTCAGGCCAAAACGGGCAAACAGCTGCTAGAGCGTGATGTGGTGCGCCAAGTGCTCAGCGTGATGATGACCTGTGGCATGTATGATGCGGCGGGTGACTGGCTGACGACGGTGGGCATTCCTGCCAAAAGTGGTGTGTCGGGTGGAATTATCGGGGTATTGCCTGGGCAGGTGGGAATTGTGGTTTTTTCTCCTAAAATTGATGAGCATGGGCATAGTGTACGTGGGGTAGATATTTTTGAGCGTTTGTCGCGTGACATGGGCTTGCATCTGATGGAAGGGACGCCATCGGCACAGACCATTTTGCAAAGTCGTTATACTGTAGGTAAGAACAATGACATTGTCGTGTATGAGCTGCGCGGTGTATTGCAATTTACCGAATCGGAAATGTTGCTGCGGATTTTGCAGGATGAGCCAGACGCTAAAACACGTATAGTCATAGACCTGACTAATTTAACTTTGATTCATGATGTAGGTGGACGCATGTTATTTGAAGGCGTCAAACGTTTACAAGCGAATGGACACAAAGTGGTGGTCATTGATTCAGAAGGCGTATTGAGTGAGGAACAGGTGAAAGGCAATAAGCGGGTAGTAGTGACAGAAGAACTAGAGTGCTATTTGGAGAAGTTTAGTTAGACCATGTTCATGGGGATGAGCAATACCTTTCATTACTGGTGTTTTTAAACTTGCTCAGTAGAGGAAATGAAATATAAAAAAGCCCCGAACAGGGTCGAGGCTTTTTTCAAATCTTGAAAAACTTATTTAATATGCTGGGCAATGTCCGTAAAGATCACGCCTAAGCCGTGTGCGCCTGCATCAGGATAGCCTAAGCTACGATCACCCACCGTACCGGCACGGCCCATACGCGCCACGATCTCTTTGGTCGATTCTGCACCTTTTACCGCAGCCTCTGCACCCAAGACAAAGTTTTCTTTAAACCTCTTGTCTGTATTAGCTGACCATGAGTCTGCACAAGGTACAAGTGCATCAATCAGTGTTTTATCACCGACCACAGCACCACGACCAAATGAACGCTCACCTGTCACTTGAATACCTTTAACCGCAGCTTGCAGCATCTCGGCAAAATCTGCCACGCTTAGAGTTTGTTTACCTTGAATGGCTTTGCTAGCCGCACGGAATGCTGAACCCCAGATTGGGCCCGATGCACCTCCACAATGTTCCATAATAATCATGGAACTATTCAGCAAGAATTCATCTATCTGTTGTGCTTGAATCAGGTTTTGCCATTCACGTTTCAGTTGTTTAAACCCTTTAGCCACACTCATGCCAAAATCACCATCGCCTGCATGGGCATCCAGCTCGCAGAATGGCACTTCATTTTTGATAATACAGGCAGCCATTACGTCAACGACATAACGCATGTTTTCTATCGTGAACTGTTCATTTTGAATTTCAGCATGTTCAGCTTGGGTTTCAACTTCGGTATTGGCGGTTTGTTTTGCTGCTGCATCTTGTGCTGCAAATTCAAATGGAAGTGCAGGCGAGCCATCCAGCTTAAAGGCAGGGGTATTGGCTTCTGCATCCAGATAGGTTTTCAGCTCATCATCCACAGCAAGCAATGAAACCGATGCACCATTCATGTCGATACTGGTCATGTAGTTGCCAACGAAGGTGCGGTAAATCTTGATGCCTTTGCGCGCCAGATGTTCGCAAACATCATTGTTAAACACATACAGTTCTTGCATTGGCGTTGAACCAAAGCCGTTGACTAGAACAGCAACTTCAGTCAGATCAGGGCGATCGAGGAACAGGTCATCGATAATACGTTGTGCCAGTTCTTTGGATGGCAGAATTTTTTCACGGCGGATACCCGGTTCACCGTGGATACCGACGCCGTATTCCATTTCATCATCTGCTAACGTAAAGGTTGGTGTGCCTTTCGCAGGAACGGTACATGAGCTATAGGCAAAACCAAGGCTAATCACGTTATCTGCCGCTTTTTGTGCCACAGCTTTGACTTCCGCAAGCTCTAAACCTTTTGAGGCTGCTGCTCCTGCAATTTTGTGCACGAAGATGGTACCAGCAACACCACGACGACCGACCGTATAAAGGCTGTCTTTTACCGCGATATCATCCGCCACTTTTACATAATCGACTTTAATGCCATCTTCCGCAGCCAATACTGCACCGTTCTGGAAATTCATCATATCGCCAGAATAGTTCTTGATGATCATGAGCACGCCTTTGTCTGTTGCGACATGCTGTAAGGCTTTATACACCTGAATTTGAGAAGGCGATGCAAATACGTCACCGCATACGGCAGCGTCTAACATGCCTGTACCGACAAAGCCTGCATGTGCAGGTTCATGCCCGCTACCACCACCACTGATAAGTGCCACGTTATTGTGTTTTTGTTTACGTGAAATGATTTTATGCGATTCGGTAAATTGTAGTTCAGGGTGAGCAAGGACAAAGCCTTTGCACATTTCGACAACCAGATTTTCTGGGTTGTTGATGAGTTTTTTCATTGGAACACCAATAGTCATGGATTTGGGAGATAAATTTATTGGTCTATTATTCATGAAAGTGATGATTTTTGCAGACTTAAAAATGTAAAAAAGGAGAGTTTAAGTGTGATAGCCTAAAAAATACAAAATTCAATGAATAGATAGAGCGATATGTGAATTTAATAGCTTAATAAAGTTGAAGATATTTAAGTTTTAATATTTAATAAAAGAAATTAAATCAATATCTAAAGAAAAATGTCACCGAAAGAACCTATCGATTTTGCAAAAGAAATTGCAGCAATAAACATTAAAGATATTAATGAAGCAAGAACAAGGCAAATTTATATTGATAGTGTTTTTTATGATGTATTTCAATGGCCTAAGGTGAATGTGCCTGTAGAAGATCATACAAATACAGGATTTATTGATTACAAGTTTGTGAATTCATCAGGAAGAGCTATTTTAATTCTCGAAGCTAAAAAAACAGGAAATTACTTCGAATTACCTAGTACATATAATGATAGAGCAAATAGTTTTTTCTGTTCAGTAAAAGTATTGTTGACTGACCCTGCAATAAAAACAGCAATAGAGCAGGTAAGAAGATATTGTGTAGATGAAGGGTGTCAATTAGCAGGTATAACCAATGGGCATCAATGGATTTTTTTTAAAGCATTTGAGAATGGAAAAAAATGGGTAGATTTAAAAGCATTTGTAATAAAGAATAATGATTATTATGAACAGAGCTTCATTGAAGCTAACAATTTATTTAATTTTCATAATATGTGTGCTGGAAATTTAATAAATTTATTAGGAGATACTGATTGGAATAATAGAGAGTTATTTAGACCCTCAGAAAAAATTACAGTTTATGATCAAAAAGTTGAGTCTAATAGATACTCTACGCATATAAGAAAGTTTATTAATAAATATTTTGGGGTTATTGACCCAAATGAACAAGAGTTTATGAATGAATGCTATGTTCATGAACGAAACTTCGAAAAAACAGTTTCTAATTTTCAGGCGATTGTTAAAGATACAGTGACCCCCTTTTTTAAAGATCATGGGGTTGAAGAAATCAAAGAGTATGAGGAGTTTTCTACTCTTACTCAAAATATAAAAAACAAGCTTAGTAAAAAGTTATATTCAGACGTAATTATACTTTTTGGTGGTAAAGGGGCAGGCAAATCTACTTTTTTAAAAAAAATGGTTTTTCACAATCCACCTGATTTTTTTGAAAACAATGCAAAATTCATTTTTGTTGATTTATTAGATAGGGAAGAAAATAAAGAGAAGATTAAAGATTATATATATCAATCTATGATTGAGGATTTGGATGAATGGGATATATTAAACTCTGATAGAGGTACATTATTAGAATTTTTTAAACAAGAATTTGAATTAGCAAAGAAACAAGATCTTTATGGTTTAAATGAAAATTCAGAAATATATAATGTTAAATTAAATGATTTAGTTATAGTGTGGAAAGCTGATAAGCTGAAAGTAATCGAAAAATTAGTTCATAGATGGAATTCGAGAAATAAAGGCTGTATTTTTATTTTAGATAATACAGATCAGTTTTCTAATGAAATACAGGATTATTGTTTTCAAATAGCACATACTATTTCGACAGATTTAAAATGCTTAGTAATTATATCAATGCGGGAAGAAAGATATTATTCTTCTCGACTACATGGTACATTGGATGCATACCAAAATTATGGTTTTCATATTGCTTCGCCTGCAACACGAATGGTGTTTAATAGAAGGATTCAATATGTGCTTAATAAATTAAGTTCACCAAAATTCTGCAAACAAGAATTTAGAAGTGATACACGCGAAGAAATAATAAAAAATTTACAAACTTTTTTTTATATTTTAAAAACTGAATTCACAAAAAATAATGGTCATTTAAATGATTTTTTAAATTCATGTGCACATGGGAATACACGAATTGCTTTAGATTTATTTAGAGGATTTGTTAATTCAGGTTATACGAATATTGATGAAATGGTAAATGCTGGTAGATGGACTATCCAGGTTCATCAAGTTGTAAAACCATTAATGATTCCAGATAGGATTTTCTATAATGAAGAATTAAGTATAGTTCCTAATATTTATAAAGTTAGAGATTTAAAAAATGGTTCTCATTTTACTGGGGTTAGAATTTTAGAGAATTTAAGGACGGCTTCTATTGATGGTTATACATCTATTGGTGTGCTGAAAGAATATTTTGCTACACATTTTAATATGTTGTCAGATTTTGAAGAAAATATAGATAATTTTTTGAAAAGTGGTTTAGTCGAGTCAAATAATAGAATTGATTATTATTGTGATAAAGTGGACTCTATAAAACTTACAAGTTATGGTCATTATGTATTAACTAATTTGTGTTTATATGTGACTTATCTTGAACTTGTTAGTATAGATTGTGCCTTATATGATCAAAAATATGCTAATGAATTATCTGAATTATCAAGAACTGAGTTTGGTTTAATTAAATCATATAATCGAGAACAACGGATAGAACGAGTAGAAACTAGGTTGAAAAAGGTAGAAGTTTTTATTAATTATTTACTATCACAACAGCAATTAGAAAAAGAACGATTTTCTATTTCTATGGATTTTGCAGATAGATTATATGAAAGTTTTAAAGAGCAATCAGAAAAAGTTTTACAGAGTGCTCGTAAACAAAAATAAAAAATCCCCTCATTTGAGGGGATTTTTCTTCTCTAAACTAGAGGATTCTTACACGATAGAATCATCCAAATTCGGCGCTAACCAACGTTTCGCCTCATCCAACGTCCAACCTTTACGCTTCGCATAATCTTCCAGCTGATCACCAGAGATTTTACCCACGTTAAAGTATTCAGTTTCAGGGTTTGCATAGTAGAAACCGCTCACTGATGAAGGCGGCCACATCGCAAAGCTTGAAGTCAGGTAAGTACCAATCTTGTCAGTGGTACCTAACCAGTCGAACAAGGGCGCTTTTTCAGAATGTTCAGGACAAGCAGGGTAGCCCGGTGCAGGACGAATGCCGACATATTTCTCTTTGATCAAATCATCATTTGAAAGCTGTTCGTCTGCTTGGTAGCCCCAGAACTCTTTACGAATACGCTCATGTAAGTGCTCTGCAAATGCTTCTGCAAAACGGTCACCCAAGGCTTGAACCATAATTGCGTTATAGTCATCACCTTTGGCTTTGTATTCTTGCGAAAGTTCTTCGGCACCGAAGATTGACACGGCAAAGCCACCCAAGTAATCCTGAGCTACATCTTTTGGCGCAATAAAGTCAGCCAGAGAGTAGTTCGCTTTACCCGTCACTTTGTCAGACTGCTGACGTAAGTGTTCGAAGCTGTGAGTTACATTGCCTGTTTCATCCACAACCGCAACTGTATCTGCGGCTACACGGTTTGCAGGATAAATACTAAACGTCGCACGCGCATCAAAACGTTTATTCTCGATGATGTCTTTCAGCATTGCTTGTGCTTGTTCATACAAGTCACGCGCTGCTTCACCCACCACTTCATCTTCAAGGATTTTCGGGAATTTACCCGCCAGGCTCCATGAAATAAAGAACGGTGTCCAGTCAAAATATTCCACCAAAGCTTCAAGCGGATAATTGGTAAAGGTTTCTGAACCAATGAAGTTTGGTTTAACCGGTGCATTCTTGTCGAAATCGATCTTGAAGCCGTTTTCGACTGACTCTTGATAAGACAATTTCGCCGCTTTCGGTTGCTTGTTCGCAAGACGGGTACGAATTTTTTCATAATCCGCTGCATAGTCAGCCAAAAGTTTTGGTTTCATTTCAGGAGAGAGCAACTGCGTTGCTACACCCACAGCACGCGAAGCATCCGCGGTATAAAGCACGCCATCATTATGATATTGCGGTGAGATTTTCACTGCGGTATGCGCTTTAGAAGTCGTCGCACCACCAATCATCAGTGGAATGTTAAAGCCTTTGCGCTGCATTTCTTTGGCAACAAAGACCATTTCATCCAGAGACGGCGTGATCAGACCAGACAAACCGATGATATCGACTTTTTCATCAATCGCAGTTTGCAGAATCTTCTCGCATGGCACCATCACGCCCAGATCCACGATGTCATAACCATTACAGCCTAATACTACGCCAACGATGTTTTTACCGATGTCGTGTACATCACCTTTCACCGTAGCCAGCAGGATTTTACCTTTAGCTTCAGCTTGGGTTTTCTCGGCCTCAATGAACGGGTTCAACCACGCTACAGCCTGTTTCATCACACGTGCAGATTTGACTACTTGTGGCAAGAACATTTTACCGGCACCGAACAGATCGCCGACTACGTTCATACCCGCCATCAATGGACCTTCAATCACATCCAGTGGACGTGTAGAGTTTAAACGAGCTTCTTCAGTATCCTGGTCGATATAAGTCGTGATGCCTTTTACCAATGCATATTCAAGCCGTTTTTCAACAGACTCATTACGCCATTCCAGATTTTCTTCGGCTTTTTGCGTACCACTTTGACCACGGTATTTTTCAGCAACCGCAAGTAGTTTTTCGGTTGCTTCCTGACCGCTTTCACCCTGGTTCTGGTTTAAAACAACATCTTCAACCGCTTCTTTCAATTCTTTATCGATGTCATCGTAAATCGCCATCTGACCGGCATTTACAATACCCATAGTCATGCCTTGCTGAATGGCATGGTACAGGAACACCGAGTGAATCGCTTCACGTACCGGTTCGTTACCACGGAACGAGAACGATACGTTCGACACACCACCAGAAATCATCGCATTTGGCAGGTTCTGTTTAATCCAGCCAGTCGCTTCAATAAAGTCCACGCCATAGTTGTTGTGTTCTTCAATACCGGTCGCAATCGCAAAGACGTTCGGGTCAAAGATAATATCTTCAGAGGGGAAGCCCACTTCATTCACCAGAACATCATATGAACGCTTACAGATTTCTTTTTTGCGCGCAGCTGTATCGGCCTGACCATCTTCATCAAATGCCATCACGATCACCGCAGCACCATATTGACGGCAGAGGCGGGCACGTTCGACAAACTCGTCATGACCTTCTTTCAGGGAAATCGAGTTCACCACGGCTTTACCTTGCACACATTTCAGGCCTGCTTCGATAATCTCCCATTTAGAAGAATCCAGCATGATTGGTACACGTGAAATATCCGGCTCAGAAGCAATCAGATTCAGGAAATGCACCATCGCACCTTGTGAATCGAGCATACCTTCATCCATGTTGATGTCAATGATTTGTGCACCGGCTTCAACCTGTTGACGGGCAACATCAAGCGCTTCGGCGAAGTTTTCTTCACGAATCAGACGCAGGAATTTTTTCGAACCGGTGACGTTGGTACGTTCACCCACGTTCACAAACAGTGAATCTTTGGTGATGTTAAATGGCTCTAAACCGCTTAAACGACACGCCGGTTCAATTTCAGGAATTTGACGAGGGGTAATGCCTGCAACAGCATTTGCAATCGCGCGGATATGATCCGGCGTAGTACCACAGCAACCACCGGTAATATTAATTAAGCCACTTTCAGCAAATTCTTTAATGAAGGCCGCAGTTTCTTCAGGTGTTTCATCATAACCACCAAAGGCATTTGGCAAGCCAGCGTTTGGATGTGCTGAAACAAAGGTATCGGCAACGTCAGACACGGTTTTCACGTGTGGGCGCATCGCATCTGCACCTAGGGCACAGTTAAAGCCGATAGATAACGGCTCTGCATGGCGCATCGAGTTCCAGAAGGCTTCAGCGGTTTGACCAGTCAATGTACGACCTGATGCATCCGTGATCGTACCTGAAATCATGATTGGCAGTTCATAGCCTAATTCTTTAAAGACTTCTTTTACTGCAAAGATGGCAGCTTTGGCATTTAAAGTATCGAACACAGTTTCGATCAGGATGATGTCTGCACCACCTTCGATCAAGGCCTTGGTCGATTCAATATAGTCAACTTTGAGTGCATCAAAAGTGATGTTACGGAACGCCGGATCATTCACGTTTGGAGAAATAGAAGTGGTACGCGATGTCGGACCAATCACACCGGCTACAAAGCGTGGTTTTTCAGGCGTTGAATATTTGGCACAGGCTTCTTTGGCCAGACGCGCTGCTTCACGGTTAATCTCGGGAACCAGATCTTCCATGTGGTAATCCGACATTGAAACGCGGGTACCGTTAAAGGTGTTGGTTTCAATAATGTCGGCGCCAGCTTCCAAGTAAGCTTCATGAATGCCTTGAATGATTTGTGGCTGAGTCAGCACCAGCAAATCATTATTACCTTTGAGATCATAGGCCCAGTCAGCAAAACGCTCACCACGATAATCGGCTTCTTCCAGTTTATGGCGCTGGATCATGGTACCCATCGCACCATCGATAATTAAAATTCTTTTGGCAAGAAGTTCTTTTAAAGTGGTAAGTGTAGACATTCAAACTTTCTCAGCAGAAATCAAAAAAAACGACGCTAATCTTAGCAGATTAGTTGGCTGATTTCTGCTGAGATTGCTCAGAATGATGGATAAGCATGATATGAAAATTTGATAAGTCATCTAGAAAAACAACAAGTTTTAACATGCGGATCAGAAAATAATGCAATCTCGAATCTGATTCGATGCCTTACAGACAAGAAACAGGATCAGAAAATTAAGCTGATGCTTTCATTCATGAAATTGTCATATTGATGGCTTATGCTGTGCAAATGAAACTTTTGCTCTGCTTGATGACAGGTAGGGCATGAATCGTTTTGGTAGCAAAATATGTGCGGTTGCTAAGCTTAAATAAGCTGGAATCCTCTCTTAAGTAATTGATATATAAAATCAAAATCTAGTGTTTTAGTCGGAATTAAACAGGACGAATAGCAGCAAGAAAATCCAAATAATTGCTTCATATGACAGCAGTTTGTCATATAATTGTCACAATTTAACTGAACAATATGGGGATTCTTGAATCCTCTATTCCTGCTTGCATGAATCCTAATCAAACTCCCGTAGATTCAGCACACGGGTCGGCTTCCCAAAAGTCGACCAATGTTCATGTGCCAACACCGAAATTCTTTATGCCGGTGTTCCTGACTCTTATTATCACTACGCTGATTTATATCGGCTTCCAGTTGTCTGCAGATTTAGCGCATGTACCGGCCTTGGGCTTGTATTCAGTTATTTTGTTAGCGACGGCACTTTTTATTGCGTTGAGCTTTGAGTTCGTCAATGGCTTTCACGATACCGCCAATGCTGTGGCCACAGTCATTTATACCAATGCACTTTCAGCTCCTGTCGCAGTGATGTGGGCCGGCTTCTGTAATTTCCTTGGGGTTATGGTCGCCAGTGGTGCGGTCGCTTACGGCATTATTGCGTTATTGCCAGTCGAGCTGATCATGAATGTCGGCTCCGGAGCAGGTTTTGCCATGGTTTTTGCCATGCTGATCGCGGCAATTCTCTGGAATCTGGGAACCTGGTTCCTCGGTATTCCGGCATCCAGTTCACATACCCTGATCGGTTCGATTCTGGGTGTGGGCATCATGAACTATATTCTGAATGCCGGTACTGGCGCTTCAGGTATAGACATGGAGCAAGTCATGAAAGTCGGTAAGGCGCTATTATTCTCGCCTTTAATCGGTTTTGCATTTGCTGCAATTGTGTTCCTGCTGGTGAAAAAAATCTTCAAGCGTCAACTGGAATTGTTCCAGCCACCTGAAGGTAACAAGCCACCGCCACCATTGATTCGTGCCATGCTGATCTTTACCTGTACTGGGGTGAGTTTTGCCCATGGTTCAAATGACGGTCAAAAAGGTATGGGCCTGATCATGCTGATTCTGATCGGCTGTGTACCGTTGGCGTACTCGCTGAACAAGAATCTGGATGCACAACATATTCAATCTTTTGGTCAGTTATCTGCACAAACAGCGGATGTGATCTATCCAAATCATCAGGATATTCCGGATGAACAAGCCCGTGATGTCATTACCAAGTACATTCAGACCAAGGAAATTACCCCTGAAGTCGTGCCTGCATTGGCAAGCTTGACGGATCATCTGGGTGAGAAAGTCGGTAGCTATACCAGCATCAAGGATGTTCCTGAAGCTCAAGTATCTGAATTCCGTAATGACATGTATCTGAGCACTACAGCATTTAAGCGTCTGGATAAAGCAGAAGCTTTACCGGCAATGAGTGCTGCGCAGGAAAAAACAGTGGATGAATACCGTGACAATCTGGATTCATTCCTGCAATACATCCCGACCTGGGTAAAAGTGGCGACAGCCTTGGCACTCGGTCTGGGTACGATGGTCGGCTGGAAGCGTATTGTCGTGACTGTCGGTGAGCGTATTGGTAAACAGCATATGACTTATGGTCAGGGTATGTCTGCCGAACTTGTTGCGATGTCGACCATTGCGGCGGCAGATGGCTTTGGTATGCCGGTATCTACTACCCATGTATTGAACTCTGCAGTAGCAGGTACCATGGTGGCGAACAAGTCAGGTCTGAACTTCCAGATGGTGAAAACTATTCTGTCTGCTTGGATATTTACCTTGCCAGCAACGATCTGCCTGTCAGGCGGTTTGTATTGGGTACTGTTAAAAGTGTTCTAAGTTATTTAGACATAAAAAAAGCTGCTCTAGAGCAGCTTTTTTTATAGGTGATTTTTACCTCTCTCTAACCCTCACTTGCGCTTCGATTTAAAAGCGGTGCTTTAAAACTTGCTCAGGAGAGGGAATTACATTATTTATTCAAATAAAGCGAGTTTAATTTGAATAGTATTCATTTTATTAAAAAACGTTTCTTTAGATGCTTAATACTCATTTGAATCCATTGGGGAAGCTCCCTCTCCCTTTGGGAGATGAGAAGCACTGCTTCGCAAGGGTGAGGGGATAAACATTAAATAAAAGTTTATCTAACGTAGAAGAAGTCTCGAAAGAAGGAACTAAATTACTTCTTCAACTTACTTAATAATCCTTTTGGCAACTTCTCCGTTGCAAAACCATACAGCGCAGCAAAAGGCAATGCAGTACGCGCCAGATAAGCAACCCGCCACAAACCACCATGATTCGCGCCATGCATCATCAATTCAAGCGGATGGTTGAGTTTTACTTCAGGATTGGCCACCGATTCCGGATTACGCAGATCATGAATCCATAGTGCCGCCATAATCGCATTGGTGGTTTCAGGCGCGAAAGCTTCAACATCAAACAGGCTGGCACCGTTAAATGCGGCTTTTAATAGCGGATTCTTGGTCACGGAATAGGTGGTCGTCGAAGGCGCAATATTGATACTGACCCGTTGGCCTTGAGCGCGAGCCAAGGTGGCACGCCATTGCTGGATACGTTTTGCCAGCGCATAGTTCGGGCCTTGTTCAACTACTAGACAGTCACAAATGCCATATGCCTGATCACCAGACTGAATCAGTTCATGCGCATTTTTCTGGAAAAAATGTTTGCGGCTTAAAGTGGAAACACCTTTGGAGATGATTGCCTGTGCCTTGGAGCGTTCAGTATATTTTACTTTTGACGCTTCAATCACTTCACTCGGAACCGCATAAACATCGGTCGGCGTACACATGTACATCAGGCTGGTATTAGCTTTTTGCTGGCTGACATGCTGCATGATGGCATCCATCGCCATGGAGACCCGAACATGCTTTTCACCATCCAGATAGGCAATTGCAGCCAGATCCAGATCCTGCTCGAACTGTAATAACCATTTGGCAATTTCAGGAATCTGGGTCAGCAAATTCGCCCCCAGTTTTTCTTTTAAAATATCAAGTGAAGTATCAGTAGGCAGGTCTTCAGTACATGGCGCATACAGCGTGGCATTGCCTTGGTTGATGGTATCAACAATCTTGCCCCATACACGGGTATTCGGCAGATCAATCGCTACAATATTGGCTTTCCATTTCGCCAGCCAGGTCAGAGGACCGGCTTCAGATGCTGCACCAAACAGCACCGCCGTCCGATCTGACAAGTCAAACCATTCAGGATGCACCACACATTCACGTAGGGCATTGGCATGACTGGTTTCCACGATGCCTTGGCTTTCCCAGCGCTCAATCTGCTCCAATAAGGCGTCACCTTGCAGCTTTTGACCGTGGTAAGGCACATACCATTCTGGTGCCGATTTGCTATTACCTGTCAGCTTGAAGGTATGCAACTGACCCGCGGGCAGAGTTAAAGCATCTTGTAATACATACTTTTGACCATCACGGTAAAATTCAAAAGTCTGATGTGCTTTTGCCAATCCATCTTCGGCAATTTTCAAGCTGGATTCAGGGGAACTTAATCCTTGCTCGACCAGCTGCTTAAAATGTACTGTGTAGTGTTTGCGCCAGTTTTTTTCTGATTGTGCCTGTTGAGAACTGCGTGAATCGACATTGGCTAGCGCTGCCGCGATGATTGCGCGCCCTGCTTTAGAGCTACTTGGTTTTTGTTGCTGAGACTGAAGAGGAAATTGAAGACCGTCTGGTGTAGTGGACATGCAAAATATCTCGAGAATGACAATAATTAATATACAGATGTATATATTATCGCTGCAAAATTCAGTCCAAGATTGGCATTAAGTGACATCATGACTTTCTAATATATTACTAGATGTTTCAAACAAATAAGAGAGCAGCAGCTCTCTTATCAATTTTTAGCAGAAATATGAGGTTCAATTCATATATAGCCTCATTCTCTTATCATTAAATAACCCTAATTAAAATGGAACTTGCATCAGTTTATTCAGGAAATGCGGAATCAGGCGTGGCTCCAGAATAATCGTCATGACCACCCCGTAAGCCGCTCCCCATAAATGCGCGCTGTGATTAATGTTGCTATTGCCTTTTTTGCCTGACCAGATGCTATAAGCTACATACAGCACAGCAAAAATAATGGCAGGAACCGGAATGAAGAACACAAAGATCAACTTCCAAGGTTCAAACAGAATATAGGCAAACAGTACAGCCGAGACTGCACCGGAAGCGCCGAGACTGGCCCAGCGCGCATCATTTTTATGCTTCAGGTAACTTGGCAGAATCGCTGCGATCAGACCACCGAGGTAAAACAGGATAAAACCCAGGTCATACAGATATTGACGATAAAAGCTTTCAATCACGCTGCCGAAGAAGAACAGGGTAATCATGTTAAACAAGAGATGAGCTCCATCCGCATGGATAAAGCCATGCGTAATAAAGCGGTCATATTGTCCACGTTGCAGTGCCGGTGGCCAGAAAATCAGGCGATTCATCACCGTCTCTTTGGAGAAAGCAATAAATGACACAATACAGGTGATCAGAATAATGGTCACGGTATGATTAAAAGGTAAATCAAGCATATAAATGATTCTAAGGGTGCCTATTTGCCAATTATCATGCCATTAAAATTAAGCTAAAGTTGTACTTTTATAATAAATCCGACAATTTTAGTTGATTTTTAAAAATTACCCCGCATCTTCAGTTAAAATGGCCGCTTGAGCTTGAGGAAATTATTGTTATGTCGACTGAGAACAGCAGCACTCCAGTTGTTGGTGAAATTCCCAACTTATTGATTACACCAACAGCACAAGAGTATTTAAAGGATCTACTGGATAAACAGAACACCCCGGGTATTGGTGTGCGTGTTTTTGTAGAGCATCCAGGTACTCCTCGCGCTGAATGTTGCATGGCCTATAGTGCACCTGATGAAGTTGTACCGACAGATTATAAGCAGGAATATCCTGATTTCCCTGCTTTTATCGACTCGCCATCTATTCCGTATTTACTCGATGCCGTGATTGATTACAACAAAGACCGTTTTGGTGGTCAGTTGACTTTCCGTGCACCGAACTCCAAAGTGCCACGCGTGGGTCCAGATGCATCAGTAGAAGAGCGTATTACCTATGTATTGCAGTCTGAAATTAACCCGGGTCTAGCAGGCCATGGCGGTAACTGTGCACTGGTCGAAGTCAAAGAAGACCCTGAAAAAGGTTTAACCGCTGTACTTAAATTTGGTGGTGGTTGCCAGGGTTGTTCAGCGATTGATATCACTTTGAAACAAGGTGTTGAAACCACATTAAAACAACATGTACCTGAATTAATGCATGTCGTAGATGAAACGGATCATAGTCAGTCTGAAGGTGCGTATATGAAATAAGCTGTTCCATATAACAGTTTATTTATCGCATTTTAAAAACCTCGAAAGTTCGAGGTTTTTTTATTTCTGGATTAAAAACAAGTGAATGTTAATGATAATAATTATCAATATTAGTTGCATTAAATTGAAAAGATGTTACACTTCGCAACCGAATAAACATGATCTCTTCATAAATATTGGGGCGCACAAGGTATGAATAAGCCATTCTTAAAAAGAACTTTAGCTTTTGCCGTATTCACAGCAATGACTGTTTCAGTACAAGCACAAGATCAAGTTACTGAAGAAAAAGAAGGCGTATTGCAATCTGAGACGACCAAGTTACAAACGATTGTGGTGACTGCGAGTGGGCAGGCAGTGGATGTTAAATCTGCGCCAGCTTCAATTAGTGTCATTACTGCCGAAGAAATTCAAAAACAACCTGTTTCAAGCTTGGCAGATATTTTAAAACGTGTACCTGGGGTAACAGGGGGGCTTAGTTCAAATGGTGCTGGCTCAAAAATTCAATTACGTGGCATGCCTGAAAATTACACACTTATCTTAATTGATGGAAAACGTGTAGGTTCGTCCAGAGATACCAATTATCGTGCAAACTTGGGTCATCAAGATCTAAACTGGGTGAGACCAGAAATGATTGAACGCATTGAGGTCGTACGTGGGCCAATGTCTTCTTTATATGGCTCTGATGCGATGGGTGGAGTGATCAATATCATTACCAAAAAAATCCCTTCAGAATGGGGAGGGTCTTTTACCTTAAACCATACCGTGCCGACCACATCTTCTGATTTGGGCCGAACGATCCAATCAGGACTAGTCGGATATGGCCCTTTAACCGATACGCTAGGTATGCGTGCCACAGTCGGGATCACTGAACAGGAAGCGGATCAAGGCTATCAAATTTCTGATCGTAATATTCCTGGAATGGCGGGAAGTAAGGCAACAGGACAATCGGGTAGTCGTGATCAAAATGCGAATTTAAAATTTGATTATACGCCGAATGATATTCATAGCCTGTCTTTAGAACTGGGCTATGGGTTACAGCAAGACAACCCGTCTACCACATCACAGGTGGTGGATGGCCAAGAACAGGCCGTATTATCTTGGGGCCCGTCAGAGTTAGAACATCGTTCAATTTCCTTGTCACATGATGCCAAGTGGGCTTTTGGTGATTCAAAAATTACTGCTTACTATAATGATTATGATCAAAGTCAGGTGACAGAGACGGGGCCGACCACACAAAAATCCAAGGAAAGCATTGTAGAGGGTAATCTCAATATTCCGTTTCAGTTAGGTGTTGAGCATATCGCTACAGTGGGAGGCCAATGGAAATCAGAAGAGTTGATCAATACACGTAATATTGGGCTTTCTATTCCAAGTTATGATGGACATGAATATGGTTCAGAGCTAGAAGGAGATACTTGGGCGCTGTTTATTGAAGATAAAATTATTTTTAATGATCAAGTGCATTTAACACTGGGGAACCGTTTTGATCATCACGATAAATTTGGTACACATAATAGTCCTCGTGCTTATCTGGTGCTGCAACCAAATGAAGCATTGACCGTCAAAGGCGGTGTTGCTCAGGGATTTAGAGCACCTTCATTAAAAGAGAATACTGCAGGTGCCGCGACTCGTTCAGGGGGGAATGGATGTACATCACTTAAGCCTTTGGGTTATGTGTCGGGCGGATGTTATATGGCTGGTAATGCAAACTTGCAGCCTGAAGAAAGTACTAACTATGAAATTGGATTTAATTTTGCTCAAAATGACTTTGATCTCGGTTTAACCTATTTTCACACAGATTTTAAAAATAAAATTGAATATCGTGCTTTAGGCGAAATTAATGGTGTGTGGTGGACACAATATCAAAATGCTGAAAAAGCGCGTGTACGAGGCTTGGAAGCAAGTGTAGCATTACCACTTTTAGATAGTTTGAGCTGGAAAACCAATGCAACCTATTATTTTGATTCAAAAAATTTAGTGACAGGCAAAAATCTCTCAACGATTCCAGAGTTGTCAGTTTATAGTGCACTCAACTGGACACCCACTGATCCACTTTCCTTGGAACTTGCAGCACAATATACCGGTGAGCAATATACAGCAAGTGCTGAAGATACAGTGGTGATGCAAAAGCCACATACCGTATTTAATCTGTCTGCAAATTATGAAGTGAATGATCAAGTCACTGTTCGAGCCGGATTAAATAATTTATTTGATAAAAAACTGTCAAATGCTTCAAATGATTATTATCTGGATCGTCAGCAAGTATTTGCCGGATTAACCTATAATTTCTAATCTAAGCAGATAAAAAAGCCGCTATAAAGCGGCTTTTTTATTTAAATTTTAAGGATTTTTAAAGTATCTTCATGATAATAAAATTGTTCCAGATATTTGCGTGCACGTTCAAGTAAATGACCCTGTGAAACCATCTGCTGGATTACCGGACTGAGCAGTTGCTGCAATTCATTCTGAATTAGCGCTTCATCAATATTCAAATCACGTAATAATTGATCAAAAGTATGTTCCTGATTGCGGACATACCAAGTATGAATTCCGTCATGCACTTGCTGCTGTAAATAATCTGTCTGATGTATGTGATCCCAGATGTCATGACCTAAGCCGACCGTCTGATTCAGGTCCTGCAGCTCAATATAATTCTTCAAGACCGATACAGGCATATCTTTGATTTTATGCCAGAGATTGGCCTGAAAATGATAGAGTTTCTCGTCGTCAAAATGCTGGTTCAGTACATGCTCACTCATCTGGCTCAGTTTCAGGATATTCTTTTGCAGATAACGTGCAATGGTGCTATCGAGGTTGGTATCGGTGACATTTTCCAGTACCGATTTGCCCATTTTCATAAAGCGGGAAACCCCGGGTACGCTTTTGGCAATCATGGAGTTATCCAGATAATCCTGAATGGAATGCTGGATCAATTGGGTAATCATGGCGGAAAATGCCGGATTATTCACTATGGTTTTAATCAGACGCTGCCGATGGCCACTTTTGCTGGCCACATACTGGGCGATCTTGTCTATGGTCAGTACTGGAATCAGATCAGCAATCGTGGTGGTGTCATTGGCCGGATGCACCAGGGCAAAACGGATATGCTCGGCAATCTGTTCAATCAGAAAGCTGCTGGCAGCAGTACCGAGAATCTGTTTTTGTAAAAGCTGATTGATCAGTTCACAGCTCCACAGCTCTTTTAGCGTCTGTTTACGCAACCACAAATAAAATGCATGAAACTCGCTTTGAATCGTTTCAGATTGAGAAAATGCCTGATCGAGAAAATCAAGTTGAGCATCGATCAACTGCTCAATCATCGGGTGTTTCTGCATAGCATCTCTGAAACTTAATTTAAAGGAATGAGTTTATCAGCAAGCGGGTTTTTTAGGGTCTGCGTCTTGGCCAGAAAAGGCAAATAATGTTGTGCAACCTGTTTTTCTGCTTCAAGAATCGGCATATGCCCGACATTATTTAAAATCACTGGTTTCTCGGCACGTTTCAGCAGGGCATGTAGTTCTTTGACTACTTCGACATTAATGATCCGATCCTGTCTGCCCCATAAAATCAAGGTGGGTGCTTCTACCGTGCGGGTCAGGCGGGCAAAGGTTTCCGGTGTATAAATCCGATTTAGCATCACCACCTGATCAATCGATTTGCTGGTTTGTTCAGCGCGTGAAATCAACAGTTTTTCCTGTGCATGCCGTAACTGATAAGGAATCACTGGCGGATTCTGCATCAGCTGTTTGGAAACATCTTGCAGATCACCGGGTTTGCTGACGATCAGGTCTTTTAAGGCTTGAGGATCTTTGGTATAGGGAGTATTCCCCATTTTGTAAAGACCAGCACTATTGATTAAAAAAAGACTTTGCGTATCGAAAGGATATTGTGAAGCATACACCGTAGCAATCGATCCACCCAGAGAGTGGCCGGCAATGTGTAAATTTTCGTCCACATTTAAGGTTTCAAGGAACAAACGCAGTTGAGAGGTCACATTGGGCACAGAAACATCAAAATTGTCCGGAACTTTGGTGTCGCCGTTGCTTGGCAGATCCGGAATAATGACATGATAATAGGGCGTCAGAAACTGGGCGACCCGGTTCCAGTTGTCGCGCGTGCCGGCCAGACCATGAATCAGTAGAATGGATGGTTTGTTCTTGGCACCGCCTTCGCTATAACTCCAGGTGACCTCGCCAATTTTGAGGGTCTTGGATTTGAGACCGGCAAGGCTGCGTTCTTGCAACAGATGCTGCTGCAAGACTTTGGCAGATGTTTCATTTTTCTGGCTAAACAGTATTTGAGCATGTGTCAGGCCCGGTAATGCCATGCTTAAGGCAACTACGGCTGAACAAATCATTTTCGAGCGCAATTTTATTATTTTCTTCATTGGCCATTCCCCAAAACAAACCCAGTGAGCAAATTGCTCAATCAAAATACTTCCATGTTATAAATTTGCAATTTTCATTCAAATAAAAACATTATTCTTCATTCTATTTTAAATCAATCTTTGCGCTTGTCACCCATTAGTTTTTTGCTAGATTGCATTAAATGACTGGAAAATGTGATGTATTACGCATAAATTCCCTGCAGAAATGAAATTAGATAAATGCTAAAAATTTAATCAGCTAAGATTTTTTGCAAGTGACATTCAAAAAAACTGGCAGTAAGATATTGCAACTAAAACCATCGGTGATAGAAAAGAATGCTCACAGCTCAAGAAGCTTTAGAACGTCTTAGACAGGGTAACCAACGTTTTGTCAGTGGCGATACCACGCATCCAAAACAACTTAGCCACCAACAGCGCGCAGAAATGGCAGAGGATCAGAATCCGTTTGCGATTGTCTTGGGATGTTCAGATTCGCGCGTTCCAGCCGAAATGGTTTTTGATCAGGGTCTCGGCGATCTTTTTGTGATTCGTGTTGCAGGTAATATTGTTGCACCCTCACAGGTCGGCAGTGTTGAATTTGCCGCGGCACGTTATGATTGCGCGATTGTGGTGGTGTTAGGTCACAGTCACTGTGGTGCGATTAAAGCGACTATTGATACCTTGATGTGTCCAGATTGCCCCCCATCGGCAAACCTGATGTCGATTGTGAACCGCGTACGTCCTTCAGTTGAAACTTTAATGCAAACTGAACTGAAAAATGACTTGGCAAAATTGTCCAAGCATGCAGTACGTTCCAACGTATTTGCTTCGGTGAATCAGTTGCGTCACGGTTCAGCCGTTCTGGAAAACCTGATTGGACAAGGAAAACTAAAAGTCGTGGGTGCTGAATATTCACTGGAAACTGGTGAAGTGACATTCTTCGATTTCTAATCACGATTCATCTAAATATATTCTAAAATAAGTTAAAGGCGCTTTATAAAGCGCCTTTAATGTATGGATAAGCATTATTTAACAGGATTGTCTGTGCTTTAGCATTTGGATGAATCAGATCCTTTTGCATCAATGTTTTATTACCGGCGACACCCTGCATAAAGAAGGGCAATAACTTCACCTTATATTGCTGACTCACCACTTTATAATTATTTTCAAAAGCCTTGCTATAGGCCTGCCCGTAATTAGGCGGCATTTTTATGCCAAAGACGATGACCTTGGCCTTGGCTTTCTGGCTCTGCTGAATCAGGCTGGCTAAATTTTTTTGAATCATTTGCGGTGGTTGTCCACGTAAGCCATCATTGCCACCTAACTCAATCACCACAAGGTCTGGACGATGCGTCTGCAGCAATTTTGGCAGTCTGGCCAGTGCTCCGCTGGTGGTTTCACCGCTGACACTTGCATTGACCACTTTATGCTGTTTCGGATACTGTTGCTCTAAACGCTTTTGTAATAAATGTACCCAACCCTGCTGGGGCTGGATACCATAACCTGCACTTAAACTATCACCTAAAATCATAATCGTCTTTGCTGAAACCCCAAGAGGTAACAGGCACAGACTGAGCAAAAAAAAGTAAGGCAATAGCCGAGTTTTCTGATTAAGATCTTTCATATAGGACACGTATGATTCAAAGCAGCAACGATTCGACCATCATGCCACAGGCTATTATTTCTGCCCAGAAATTGACACAAAAGATACAACTTTCACAAAAACAGCTCACCATTTTTGAGGATCTTGATCTGGATATTCAGGCCGGAGAACAAGTGGCTATTACCGGTCGTTCCGGTTCCGGAAAATCCACATTACTGGGTATTCTGGCGACACTGGATCAGGCAAGTTCAGGTCAGCTTCTGGTCTGTGGCGAATCAGTGTCTAACTTGAATGAAGAACAACGTGCGCTGGTACGTTTAAGAAATATCGGATTTGTCTTTCAGTCTTTTCAGCTCTTACCGCACCTGACTGCACTTGAAAATGTAATGCTGCCACTGCGCCTGCAGCCCGGCTTTAAATATGCAGAAGCTGAGCAAAAGGCGTTGGCATTACTACATAAGGTCGGTCTGGATCGACAGGCGCAGCAAACCCCAAAAGTATTGTCCGGGGGAGAACAGCAACGTGTAGCCATCGCTCGTGCACTGGTCAGTGAACCAAAAATCATTTTTGCCGATGAACCTACAGGCAATCTCGATGGTGAAACGGCCAGAGAAATTGAACAACTACTCTTTCAACTAAACCAGGAACTGGGGACGACTTTGGTGCTGGTCACGCATGATCGCAAACTGGCACAGCAGTGTCAGCGGCATTTTGAACTGCTGAATAGCGAGCTGATTGAACATCCGAGTGGAGGATGAAATGAATCCATTATTTCGTCCTTTACTGACGCAAAGCTTTAAAACCACCGGGATTTATCTGCTGATTATTGCCTTAACACTGGCGATCAGTGCGACTACTGCACTCAAGTTTAGTAACGAGCAGATCCAAAATGCAGTCGCCTTGCAGGCAGCAGAAATGTTGGCTGGTGATCTGGTGCTTTCAGATAATGAGCCGTTGCCAGAGCAGTGGCGTGATCAGGCCAAGCAGCTGGATTTAAAGCAGTCAGAAGTCACTTTCTTTAGCAGTATGGCCTATACCGATGCGCAGTTTGTCATGGTCAATGTCAAAGCCATTGATCAGGCTTTTCCTTTGCGTGGCGAACTGCGGGTGCAACCGGCAAAAAAGTCGATTCAGTCTGGTGAAATCTGGCTCAGTCCACGAGCCATGGATTTGCTCAAAGTCAAATTGGGGGATCAGCTCAATATTGCCGATGCAGCATTCAAAGTCACCGCCAAGATTGAACAGGACTCCAATCAGGAGCTTGGATTTTCCGGATTTTCACCAACGGTGATTATCTCCCAGGCGGATGTGTCACGAACTAATGCCATTCAGGTAGGGAGCCGGATTGAATATCGCTTACTCATGGCTGGCCGTCCGGATGATACCCAACAATATGAAGCCCTGTTCAAGCAGCAGGTCAAGTCAGCAAACGGCTCGGCTGAAACGCCAGCGGAAGTACAAGGGCAGGAGTTTGAGGAGCAAAGCAGTCTCAGGTTACGCAATGCCAGTGAAGGCAATACCCGCTTGATGAAGCCAATCGCCAATCTGGACACTTTCCTGCAACTGGCCAATATTCTGACCATTCTATTATGCGGGATTGCTATAGCCTTAACCGCGCAGCGCTATGTGCAGCAGAATCAGGATCATATTGCCTTGATGCGTTGTATCGGTGCTACCAAGAAACAGATTCTGTCAGCTTATCTGGCTTTACTCGGGATGGTGCTGTTGATTGCGATGCTAATTGGTACCGTGGTCGGGATCAGTCTGGGTTATGGACTGTTGCAATTGATGTTGCAGCTGATTCCGAATTTGCAGATTGAGTTTTCCGCTATCGCAATGTTGCTAGGACCATTGCCGGTCGCGATGCTGACCAGTGCCGTGGTGCTGCTCGGTTTTGTCATGCCAAGCTTGTTGCAACTGCTGAATACGCCGCCAATTCGGGTGATTCGCCAGCAGGAAAAATCAGTACAATCCATGCTGTGGATGCTGCTGACCGGAACGCTCAGCCTGATTATCTTTAGTGTGATTTTGACTGAAAACTTGCTGCTGACCGCCTGGGTGATTGGCGCGATTATTGTATTATGTGCAGTGCTGTATCTGACGGTATGGGGGGTGTTGAAACTGCTACGTAATATGAAGCTGAATCTGTCAGCCTATGTGCGCACACCATCTCAGACCGCCTTGCAGATTACGGCTTTAGCCTTGGGCTTGAGCCTGATTACAGTATTGGCAGTCTTGCGTACTGATCTGCTGGATCGCTGGCAGCAACAGTTACCGGAAGGTACGCCGAACCAGTTTGTTTATGGTTTACCGCCTTTTGATATGCCAGACCTGAAAGCTCAACTTGAGCAGCATGGCTGGAAAAGCACACCGCTATATCCAAATGTCCGTGGGCGTCTGGTCGCCAAAAATGATCAGCCATTTGCCGAAGAGTTGGTTAAAAGTAGCAATACTTTAAGACGTGAGCTGAATCTGACCCAGTCAAACCGCTATCCTCAGGATAATGTGATTGTCAGTGGTGACGCGGTATTAAAACAAGTCGGCACCGTATCGGTCGAAGCCAATACTGCTGAAGAGTTAGGGATCAAGATTGGAGATAAACTCAGTTTCAGCCTGCCGGAAGGGATACTGGAAGCTAAAGTCGTTAATCTAAGAACCGTCGAATGGGAAAGTTTTAGTCCCAACTTTTTCTTTATCTTTGCACCCAATACCATGGATGCCAATGCCGGCAGTTATCTGGGCAGTTTTTATGTCCCGGAGGTAGATAAGGGCAAACTGGTGTCTGTGATCCAGCAATTTTCCAACACGGTGTTTATTGATGTCAGCCTGATTCTGGAAGAGATCAAACGCATTGTGAATGTGCTAGTGCAAATCGTGACCATTCTGGCAGTACTGGTCAGCATTTCCGGTTTTCTGGTACTGATGGCCTGTCTGAACCTGTTGATGGATGAGCGCAAACGTGAAGTGGCTTTGCTTCGATCATTCGGTAGTTCCAAGCAGAAACTGAAAACCATGATGAGTCTGGAAATTGGTTTTATTGGGCTGTTTGCCGGAATAGTTTCCTGCCTGTTTGCCGAAGTGATCAGTGCGATTGCCAGTTATAAAATGGATTTAATGATTCAGCCGCATTGGGAAATCTGGATTATCTTGCCGATCTTTATGACCACTTTATGTGCGCTGATTGGCCGTTATCGCCTGAGTTATCTGTCAGAGATTCCACCCTTACAAAGCTTGCGTGAGATGAATCAATAAGATTCATCTCCGTGATTTTTAAACTGGCTGAGAGTTAAAGTTTTAGTTGCTGTTGCATCATTTCCAGAATCTCTTGCCACAGTGGGCGAATGGGTTCGAGTAAGGCCAAGTTATGTTGATAAAGCAGCACACAAAGGCCGAACCCGACAATCAAGGCAATCAGATTGAACAGGTGGCTACGCTGCATTTTTTGCCCGATGTACCAGAGCAAGGTGAGAAAAGCCCCCATCAGCATGCCGCCAATATGTGCGGCATTGTTGATTCCACTGATCATAAAGCCCAGCGCGAGGTTTAGACCCATCACCATCACCAGGGTTTTTTTATCCAGAATAAAACGTTGCTGTGGCAGCATTGGCAATAAAGCCAGCACCGTGAGTGAAGCACCGAGTCCCATCACGGCACCAGATGCGCCGGCACTGACCGCAGGCAATAAATCGGGATTGGCCACACCGCCTTCGATCAGGCTATAGCTGTCCTGAATGTTCATATAGCCACTGAGCAGGCTGCCCATTAATCCGGCACACACATACAGGCCAATAAAATACATCCGGCCAAACAGCTGTTCGGCAACACTACCAAAAATATACAAGGCCCACATATTCAACATCAGGTGAATCAGGCCAAAATGAAAAAACATGCTGCTAAACAAGCGCATGGGTTCCGCTAAATAGGTTAAAGGTGCATAATCGGCACCCCAGAGAATAGCGTCTCGGGTACTCGGCTGGCTAACATCCATGCCATGCATGGCTTGCCAGCCAAATAATCCAACATTGATCCCGATTAAAATGGCGGTGATCCACCAGAGATGCATTTCAAGTTTGCGATGTTCGACAGGGGGAGAGTATTCAGACATGCTATTTTTTTGCTGTGATTGTATATTTCGAATAAGCTTAACACGAAAAATTAAATTTTCAGGAGTAACGCACTGACATGAAAGCCTTTCTGATCCGCACGATGCTCGTCATCGTCAGTGTGATTCTGCTGGTTCAATTGTGGATCTTTGCCAGTCTGGCCTGGTGGCGAACCAATCCGGTGAACACCACCATGATGATGCGGATTGATTACTGGACAGAACCTTCCAAAGCGATTCAGCATCAATGGCGTCCCTATGACGAAATCAGCCTGAATCTGAAACGTGCCATCGTCACTGCGGAAGATGGAAAATTTATTCATCACCATGGTTTTGACTGGGACGGAATTCAAACTGCGCTGAATAAAAACAGAAATCAGGGCCGTGTAGTGGCCGGTGGTTCGACAATCTCCCAGCAATTGGCGAAAAACCTGTTCCTCGTCAACAAGCGTTCCTTTGTGCGTAAAGGTCAGGAAGCAGTCGCGACCTGGATGATGGAACGCATGTGGTCGAAAGAACGAATTCTGGAAGTCTATTTAAACTCGATCGAGTTCGGGGATAATATCTACGGCGTTGAAGCAGCGGCCAAACATTATTTCGGTAAAACCGCACAAAGCCTGACCCGCGATCAAGCCATCTTTCTGGCTGCCATTTTGACCAATCCGAAATATTTCCAGGATCATCGCAATTCCTCTGCATTAAATGCTCGTAAGCGGATGATTCAGCGCTATATGCGTTATGCAGAATTACCTTAATTGATGATTTGAAGAGAAAGCCCAATTATTTGGGCTTTTTTTATGAAATTGTCATCAATTTGAAGCATACTTGGAGCGATAAGCACAATTTTAAATCCGCATAGGTTTGATATGAATACGGCAGCCAGCACAACTTCAGCACAGCCCGAATATACATATAATGATCGTTATATTAATCGTGAACTGTCTATCCTAGACTTCCATTTACGTGTCCTGGAACAGGCTGTCGATCCTTTACATCCATTGCTCGAACGCATGAATTTCCTGTTGATTTTCTCGCGTAATCTGGACGAGTTTTTTGAAATCCGGGTCGCAGGAATGATGGAACAGCTGGATCTGGACAATGAAAGCCGGAGTCCGGATGGCTTGACTCCAAAGCAGGTTTTAGAACAGATTTCTAAAACGGCGCATGCCGCCATTGAACGTCAATACCGTATTTTAAATGAAGAAATTTTGCCAAAATTGCGTGAGGAAGATATTTGCTTCTTGCGCCGTGGTGAATTGACCCCAGCACAATCTGCCTGGGTCAAAAAATATTTTCAGGAGCAGGTGGCTCCCGTCCTCACGCCAATCAGCCTAGACCCAGCGCATCCATTCCCGCGACTGGTGAATAAATCACTGAACTTTATTGTCACGCTGGAAGGGAAAGATGCCTTTGGCCGTCAGATTGATCTGGCTGTGGTACCTGCACCGCGTTCACTGCCACGCGTGGTGCGTTTACCGGATGAACTGACCGATGGAAAAGAACATCATGTGATGCTGTCGGCGATTATTCATGAGCATGTGTCTGATCTGTTCCCGGGGATGACGGCGACTGGCTGTTATCAGTTCCGTGTCACTCGAAATGCCGATTTGGCCTTGAATGAAGATGTCGAAGATCTGGCCAAGGCGCTCAAAGGCGAGCTCAGTTCACGCCGTTTTGGTCGTGCGGTACGTCTCGAAGTGACAGAAAATTGTCCGCAGCATATTTATGAATATCTGCTGAATGAATTTGATCTGGACGACGAGCAGCTTTATAAAGTTGCTGGCCCGGTCAATCTGGCACGTTTGCTGTCTAACTTTAAGCGTCCACATTTACGTTATGACTCGCATACGCCGATCATTCCCAAAGTACTGAAAAAATCTGAAAATATTTTTAGTGCGATGCAGAAGCAGGATATTTTGCTGCATCATCCCTTTGAATCTTTTGCGCCGGTGATTTCATTATTACGTGAAGCGGCACGCGATCCGCAAGTGCTGGCGATCAAGCAGACCTTATACCGTAGTGGGCCAGATTCTGAAATTGTCCAGGTGCTGGCTGAAGCTGCTCGTAATGGCAAGGAAGTCACCGCAGTCATTGAATTGCGTGCGCGTTTCGATGAGGAATCCAATATTGAAGTCGCCAATGTACTGCAAGAAGCGGGTGCGGTCGTGGTCTACGGCATTGTTGGTTACAAGACTCACGCCAAGATGATTCTGGTGGTGCGCCGGGAAAATAACAAACTGATGCGCTATGTGCATCTGGGTACCGGTAATTATCATGCCGGCAATGCACGAATCTATACCGATTATGGTCTATTAACGACAGATAAAGATCTGTGTGAAGATGTGCATCGTATTTTCCAGGAATTGACCGGTATGGGGAAAATGGCCAAGCTGAAAAAGCTGCTACATGCGCCATTTACCTTGCATGCCCAGTTACTTAACTATATCGATAATGAAATTGCCTATGCTCAAGCAGGGAAACCGGCGCAGATTATTGTCAAAGTCAATGCACTGACCGAAATGCAATTGATTAACAAACTCTATGAGGCTTCTCAGGCCGGGGTACAGATTGACCTGATTATCCGCTCAATTTGCAGTTTGCGTCCGGGGTTGCCGGGTCTGTCGGAAAATATCCGGGTGCGTTCAATTGTCGGGCGTTTCCTGGAACATACCCGCGTGTATTATTTCAGCAATAATGGCAATTCACGTATTTACTGTTCAAGTGCAGACTGGATGGATCGTAACCTGTTTAATCGGGTCGAGGCCTGTTTCCCGGTCGAAGATGAAGCCTTGAAAAAACGCATCTATCAACAAGGTCTGTTGAATTACTTGAAAGACAATCAGCAATCCTGGTTATTGCAAGGTGATGGTACTTGGCTGCGGGCACAGCCCAAAGAAGGTGAAAAACCGCATAATGCACAACGTATTCTGTTAGAGCTGTTTAAATAAGTTTAAGTATGTAAAGAGGCTGAATATTCAGCCTCTTTTTTATTCCGAACATAGAATTTAACTGTTCAAGCTGAGTTTAACCAGTTTTCGATAGATGTGTTTGACCCGACTATACATCTGATAGTCCTTCATCTGGAGCTGATCTTGTCGTTCAGCTTGCGATTGATGTTGACTCAATAATTTTAATAACTGCAATTCAGCGAGGTTAAGACAGGTTTTAGCAATGGGCTGGTGCAGGATATAGTCTGCCAGTTCAGTATGAATGTAGGCTCCGCCGCGTAAGACAATTTTTAGACTCTCAGCGAACTGCGGTAATGAATCATGATGCTGCATATAGCTATCTGCTCCGGATAATAAAGCAGAATAGATGAGTGCTATGGCATCCGTATTGAATATGGCAATAACAGGTGTATCTGAGCTTTGCTGTTTCAGCTGATGAATCAAACTGATCTCTGAAGTTGTTGCTGCATGATAAAGAATCAGATTAGGCAGATGTTCAGTAATCATGGATTGTGCGGACAGCATATTGTCCGCATACAGCAGCATATCTGGCTGATAGCCGAGTTGCTGTAGCACGGTCTGGATTTTTGACAGGTCGAGTCCAGTCGGTGAACGAATCACTAAAACCGGTGCAGGCAAAAGGCTAGCCAATAAAACGCGATCCTGTAGATGCGATAGAGAGCTATACTGTGAATCAGGCAGATGCAAATGCCTATCCCAAAGAATAGTGATTTAGCTGAAATGTAGAGATTCTAAGTTTCTAGGCGGACTGGATGCATTCAATTCAAGATATAAAAAAGGAGCAACATGTGCTCCTTTTTATTATCTATAGATCAGGCAGCATCGTGCTGAGTGATTTTCTGGAAAATCTGTAATAGCACATCAAACTCGCTTTGCAGCGGTGTGCTTTTACGGGTTACCAATGCCAGGGTACGACTTGGGGCTGAATCGATCGCTTTTACCTGAATCTCAGGATTGCCTTTAATCATATTGGTATGGATCGCAATTTCAGGCAGCAGGGTAAAGCCCAGATTTGCAGACACCATTTCGATTAAAGTCGGCAGTGAGCTGGCTTTTAAACGGTGATCATTTTTACGCTCACCAATCGGGCAGGCACTCAAGGCATGATCACGCAGGCAATGACCTTCTTCAAGTAACATCAGGCGAGACAGATCCAGATCTTCTAAAGAGTTTGCTTGTGCAGCATGCTGATCAGATTTTTGGTAAACCAGATACAGATTCTCTTTGGCAATTTCAGCAACTTTCAGACCACGGGTGTCGAAAGGCAATGCCAAAGCCACCATATCCAGGTTGCCATGTTCCAGCTTTTCTACAATCTTTTCACTTTGCGCTTCATGCAGATGCAACTGGATTTTTGGTAATTGCTTATGCACTTCATCCAGCAGCTGGGACAATAGGAAAGGTGCAATTGTTGGAATGACGCCGAGATGTAGATCACCGGTTAAAGGTTCACTCATCTCACGACTTAAACGCATTAGGTCCTGAGCATCGGCCAGTAGAACACGTGCGCGTGCAACCACTTGTTCACCAAGAGGCGTTAAACGAACATTCTGGCGGTCGCGTTCAACAAGTACGCCACCGAGTAAACGCTCCAGCTCCATGATGCCGCCAGACAAGGTTGACTGGGTGACAAAGGAGCGGCGAGCAGCTTCTGTAAAGTGTAGCGTCTCTGACAGTGTTACGAGGTATGACAGCTGTCTTAGGGATGGTAATGCAGCCATAGTGTCCTAATGTTTATGATTTAAAATGATCAGCAAATAATTCGCTAAGATATGGAATAAAATGCGGTGGGATATCATGCCCCATTCCATCAATTAATTCAAATTTAGCCCCTGAAATTGCTTTCGCAACGGCCTTGCCATGGCTAGGAGGCAGCAATCGATCTCGAGAACCATGGACCACCAGGGTTTCTTGTTTGATTTGCTTGTCCAGTTGCAGCAATGAGCCTGTACATAATATTGCTAAAAACTGTTGAAGTACACCAGCAGGATAGTAACTTCGCTTATATAATTTACGGGCGGTCTGCACCGCTTCCAGATGATTGACATAACCTGGTGAGCCGATGATCTTAAACAGTTTCAAACTATGATCAACAATGCCATCTTCATCTGTTGAAGCCGGTTTGTCAATCAAACTAAAGAGTTGCTTGGGAAAGGGTGGTGGTAACATCGGCTGGTTATTGCTGGTAAACAGTAAGCCCAGTTTTTTGACTTTGTCCGGATAACGCGCGGCCAGAATCTGGGCAATCATACCGCCCATCGAAGCACCCAGCACATAGACTTGTTCCAGCTGCATTTTTTCAATCAACAGACTGACATCTTCAGCCATATCGTAAAGATCATAAGGTGCACCCTGATTACCCAGACCCAGTACAAAACGGCTCATCATTTTCAGGGTATTCAGGCGTGGACCTTTGTGATGGACTTTTGAAGACAGGCCAATATCACGATTATCGAAACGGACGATATGATAACCATTGTCAATCAGTGACTTACAGAAAAAGTCAGGCCAGTACAGCATTTGCCCACCCAAACCCATAATCAGCAAAATGGTGGGATGTTGCGGATTTCCGCCAACCTCGACATGTAGCTGGATCCCATTGCCAAGATCGGCCTTGGTTTCATGCATGAACGAGGTATAGGGGGAAAGATTAAACTGTGCTGCGCTGTACATGGTCGCTGTCCTAATTAAAGGATATTTCGTTTAAAAAATATCCTTGCTATTAAACATCTAAACCGCAGCAGGAATCAAGTCAGGAACCTGCTTGGTCAAGGTCAGACGCTGTTTGCCTGCAGTGGCCCCTAAAAGCACAAAACCGCGTAAGGTGCCGTTAGCATCGAACGCTTTAGCCAGCATGCCATCATCGAACTCTTCAGTTTCCCAAGTCACTTCAACATCGATGGGTGCGGGCAGGACGGTTAAAGGTGCAGCAGGCGTTTTAACTGCTACTGGCATAGCCGGATAATGCACGGCAGTATGTTCGCCATTTAAGGTTTTTGCCAAAGCGCGGGCTTGTTGCATGATCGGCATGACATAAGGCAATAAAGTGCCATTGACCTCAGCACAGTCGCCCACCGCATAGATATCGGCTTGGTTGGTTTCCAGTTGTGCAGTGGTTAACACTCCGCGACTAGTATGTACATCTGCCTGTTTCGCCAAAGAAATATTCGGCTGTAAGCCCACCGCAGATAACACTACATCAGCGACCAAAGAATGACCGTTGGCCAGCGTGACCAGATAATCACCATTGTCCGCACGAGAGACTTTTTCGACTGTTGTGCCCAAGACAAAGTGAATGCCGGTTTCTTCAAGATTCTTCTGGAATGCAGTAGCAACATGTTCTGGCAATAAGCGGCCAAGTGGCTGAGGGGCTAAATCAATGACTGTAACCTGATGATCGGTATTTTGTAGGTCGTTGGCAAATTCACAGCCAATCAGGCCTGCACCTAAAATTACTACACGTTTGTCTTCACGTGCTGCCAGATTGTTACGGAAAGCTTTATAGTCACTCAAATTGTTGACGACATGAATGTCATCGCTGGCATCACCGGCAATCGCCAGACGTACTGGATTGGCACCGATGGCTAATACCAGTTTGCTATAATGTTGCGTACTTTCCTGACCATCTTTTTCCAGAACCAGCTGATGATCTTCCGGATGAATGGCTTTGACCCAGGTATGCTGTTCAATGCGCATATTCAGCTGTGCTGACATTTTAGCCGCATCGCCTAGTGGAATTTGTTCAGGCGCTTTATTGCCAGCCAAAGCATTGGAGAGCGTCGGTTTGGCGTAATTGACCGCATCATCCGCACAGATCATCAGCAATTCATGTTCTGGATTGAGTTTACGAAATTCACGTGCTACGGCATAACCCGCCATACCTGAACCAATAATGACGATAGGATGCATAGTCGTTTCCATATGGTAGAGCTCCATGCTGTATAAATGATTGAAAGGCATAAAAAAAGACCATATGGATATGGCCTTTAACTGGACGTGATTAGACTTCGATCATTTCGAAATCAATTTTAGACACGCCGCAATCTGGACAGGTCCAGTCATCTGGGATATCTTCCCATTTGGTGCCTGCCACGATCCCGTCTTGAGGCCAACCTTCTGCCTCGTCATAAATCCATCCACATACGATGCATTGAAACTTTCTCATGTAACTCTCCAAAACTGAGCAACTGTAGGCGTCAGCTTAAAATCCATAAAAGGCAAGACTCTAAAAGAATATGACTTTTTAACAGTGAACATATTTGGCTAAATTTTTACGCAGTTCTATTCATAAAGTAAAGTGAATAAAAGCTTAATCAGCGAAATTAGCAGCAGAATAGACGACACATTCCTCATTTATCTAAAAATCACGCCAATCAGCTTTTCTGGCGTAGGCGGTTAAAGGATAAAAAGCTGACGATGGCAAAAATGAGTGTTTATCTTGTGGGATAGACCAAAGTCGTGCAGTAAAAACTTGAGTTTTTAGGTAATTTAAAATCAGTAAAGTCCGGATTAAATTTTTTTAAAATAAATCAATATAATAAAATCAATATCTTATAATTAAATTCCGAGTTTTTATTAGGCAGCTTGGCTTGTCCGTTCTATTCAAATAGGTTTAAAATTCCCATATTCCTTTTCTTTTTTTAAGATCTCCCATGAGCAATTTGTCTACTTCTTTGTGGTCTCACATTCGTACGGTCCAAGATTTTCCAAAACCAGGAATTTGCTTCTTTGATTTGACCCCACTTTTCATGGGCAATATTGGTCCATTGACTGACGCTTTGATTGCAAGCATTCCTGCTGACAAACTGGCAGAAGTAGAAAGCTTTATTGCGGTTGAAGCGCGTGGTTTTGTGTTGGCAAGCTTGTTGGCACAACGTACAGGCAAAGGTTTATTGTTGGTGCGTAAAGCAGGTAAATTGCCGCCTCCAGTGGTCGGTGTGGGTTATAGCCTGGAATATGGTATAGATCGTTTAGAAATGTCTGCGGAAGTTCAGTCCCAGAAAGTAATTATTGTGGATGATGTTCTGGCAAGTGGCGGAACCTTAAAAGCAGTGAATGAACTGGCTCAAAAATGTCAACATGAAGTACTTGGTGCAAGTATCTTCCTTGATCTTCCTGACCTGCATGCTGAATTAGGCCTGGATATCTGGTCAGTATTGGATGACAAATCTCAGCCTGAAGCGGCAGTTGCTTAAGTCATAATTTTTTGTAAAAAAAGCCCCGAAATTGTGGGGCTTTTTTATTGCCTGATAAAATGATCTTCGATTTCCTGAATCAGCGTATTAATTTGCTCAGGATGTTCCAGACGATGATGGCCGCCATCAACTGCCTGAATTTGCATATAGTCTTCAAGTTGTGTCTGAACCGCATGCATATCCAGAATTTCATCGCCCAGCTCCAGATAGGCAAACTGAGGAATATCATGCTGTAAATCATGATGCCCAATCGGCGGATAATCATCGCGGAAGTTAGGCTGCAAAATGGGATTGGCCACTACACATGGAATTTGATATGCTTGTGACATTTTCAGTGCCCAATAACCGCCAAGACTGTGGCCGACCAGAATATCCGGTTTGATGGTTTCAATCATCTCATGATAAAACTCGGTGACCGAACTATAACTCAGATTTCGATAATCGACATCGATACAGTATTTATGTACCACATCAATGGCATGGAACTTGGTGGATTCTCTGGAGGAATCTAAGCCATGTAAAAACAAAATCTTAGACATAGTTCATTACTCATTTTTATGGGACATGCCATATTGGTTATTTGTTGATTGGCACATCATCTTCAATCTGAGCGTCATTGTAGAACGTCTGGGTGTACAAGGCAGTTAGCTATTGGTCTAAGCCACAATTTTGCAGTGCAATGATTTTGTATAACTCCTGTCTGATTTAAACTTTAATCCCAACTGAGAGCAGCTGGGTGCTGCAAAAGGTTGAAGAAAGGGAATTTAAAAGAGTGACAGATGGGTTGAACCGAATGGTGTAAATAGCAAGATAGTGGATTTTTCCAAAGAAAAGCCGGTTCCTGAGAGTCTTTACGCTACGATTTGAGAAGGATTTCTGCTATTCTATGCAACTTCTATTTTTTAACTAATCTTATTCGAGGCAGAGATGACGCAAACTAACGCTCAATCGACTTCTGAACAAATCATTTCCGAAAACGATTTAATTGCACAGCGTCATGCCAAGTTAAAGCAAATCGAAGCTCAGACAAAAGAAACAGGTAAGAGCCCATGGCCGAATACCTTTAAGCGTGAGCATTATGCCCAAGATTTACAAGACCAGTTCGCTGATAAATCTAAAGAAGAAATTGAAGCAGGCGAAAAGGTCTACGTCAAAGTTGCCGGTCGAGTGATGTTGAACCGTGGTTCATTTATCGTGATCCAGGACATGACAGGTCGTATCCAGCTGTATGTGGCGCGTAAAGAACTTCCAGAAGATGTACTTGCTACCATTAAAGGTCTGGACCTTGGCGATATCATTGCAGTCGAAGGTTATATCGGTCGTTCGGGTAAAGGCGATTTGTATGTACATATCGAACATTTTGAATTACTGACCAAATCATTGCGTCCACTTCCAGACAAGTTCCATGGTCTGAACGATACTGAAGTGAAGTATCGTAAACGTTATCTTGACCTGATCGTTAACGAAGAAACACGTAAAACTTTTGAGATTCGTGCCAAAGTCGTAGCGGGTATCCGTGCCTTCCTGACTGAAAAGCGCTATATGGAAGTTGAAACGCCAATGATGCATGTGATTCCAGGCGGTGCATCGGCACGTCCTTTCGAAACACATCACAATGCATTGGACATGTCATTGTTCTTGCGTATTGCGCCAGAGCTTTACTTAAAGCGTTTGGTAGTCGGCGGTTTTGAACGTGTGTTTGAAATTAACCGTAACTTCCGTAACGAAGGTGTCTCTACGCGTCATAACCCTGAATTCACCATGATTGAATTCTACCAGGCGTATGCAGATTACAAAGACTTGATGGAATTGACCGAGCAAATGCTGGAGCGTCTGGCGATTGATATCTTGGGTACGACTGACGTACCTTATGGTGATGAAGTGTATAGCTTCAAAGGTCCATTCAAGAAAATTTCAATGTTTGATGCGATTCTGGAAAATAACCTGCAATTTACTCCTGAAAATGTCAATGACCGTGAGTTCTTGGCAAAATTCCTTCAGGAAGAATTGAAAGAGCAAGTGAAGCCAGGTTTTGGTCTGGGCAAACTGCAAACCATGGTATTTGAAGAAACCGTGGAAACCAAATTGCGTCAGCCGACGTTCATTACTGAATATCCAGCGGAGACTTCTCCATTGGCACGCCGTAATGATCACAATCCACACATTACCGACCGTTTTGAATTCTTCATCGGTGGTCGTGAATTGGCCAATGGCTTCTCGGAATTGAATGATCCAATCGATCAGGCTGAACGTTTCCAAGCACAGGTCGCTGAAAAAGATGCTGGTGATGATGAAGCTATGCATTACGATGCAGACTTTGTAGAAGCACTGGAATACGGTCTTCCTCCAACAGCAGGTGAGGGTATTGGTATTGATCGTCTAGTGATGATCTTTGCCAATGCAGCAAGTATCCGCGATGTGATCTTGTTCCCGCATATGCGTCATAAAAATGCTTAAATGCTGAATTCGAAAAACCCGCTCTGGCGGGTTTTTTTATGCTTGAAATAAAATAGATTCAAAAATTAAAGACAAAAAAAACGCAATGATTGGGGTTGTCATTGCGTAGAAAAAGGAACGTCTTTTCAAACTACTTCATTAACTGTGGAGAGAGTTAAATCTGATTCCTTACTGAATATGACCATAATAGGACGCATTCTCATATGACTCATCAGTATTCATGTTAATACATGTTAAATAAGGTTAAAACTATGAAGATTATGTGGGGATATTTGCATCATTTTTGCGCAATTTTAGCTTAAATAAAAAAGCTCTTCATCAGAAGAGCTTTTAAGAGCAATTTTTTCTAATTAAAAATGGAATACGCCGAGGCCAGATTTGACTTCATCCAGTGTCGCCTGGGTAATATCGCGACATTTATCCGTACCGGTTTTCAGGATATCCATGATGTAATCGGGATCTTTAGCCAGTTCAATACGACGCTCACGAATTGGGCCGATCAATTCTTTTAAAATACTTTCCAGACGTTTTTTCACTGTACCATCGCCTAAACCACCACGACGATAATGGGCTTTGAGCTCTTCCAGCTCTTCTTTATTTGGGTCAAAGGCATCTAGATAAGTAAATACCACATTGCCTTCGACCTGACCTGGATCTTCAATACGCAGATGATTCGGATCGGTATACATTGCATTGACGGCTTTCTTAATATCTTTATCTGTCGCATCCAGCACAATGGTATTGCCCAAAGATTTCGACATTTTTGCTTTACCATCAAAACCAGGTAGGCGACCAACATTGGAAAGAAGTGCCTTACATTCTGGTAGCAGGTCATGACCAATTTGACGGTTTAAACGACGCACGATTTCGTTGGTCTGTTCGATCATTGGAATTTGATCTTCACCCACAGGAACAACCGTTGCCTTAAATGCTGTAATGTCAGCAGCTTGAGCCACCGGGTAGCACAAGAAGCCGGCTGGAATATCACGCTCAAAACCACGCATCTGGATTTCAGATTTAATGGTCGGGTTACGCTCAAGACGTGAAACAGTCACAAAGTTGAGATATAGCATGGTCAGTTCATTTAAGGCAGGTAAGCATGACTGAACACAAATTGTGGTTTTAGTTGGATCAATACCGACAGCCAGATAATCCGTCGCCACTTCAATAATGTTACGACGTACTTTTTCAAAATTGTCCGCATTATCAGTTAGGGCTTGAGCATCGGCGAGTAACAAGTGTTGATGGTGAGAATCTTGCAGACCTACACGAGAGCGTAATGAACCCACAAAGTGGCCGAGGTGGAGTTGTCCGGTAGGACGGTCGCCCGTCAAGATCACTGGACGATTATCTTGATTACTCATTATCTATTCCAAAGGGTAGTCAGTACTACAGCTGTATTTTAACGAATGGCAACATTGTACGGCATTCTGTTTTTGATTGTCAGCCAGAAAAAAAGCTGTCGTAAAAAAATCTTATAAATTAAACAAGTGAATACAATATTTTTAAGAATTTTGATTAAACTACATGGAAAGAAGATAAGGATAATAAGTATGGCGAGCAGTTTATTACTATTATTAGATGATATTGCTACTGTTCTGGATGATGTCGCTGTCATGAGCAAAATGGCAGCAAAAAAAACAGCAGGCGTCCTTGGTGATGATCTGGCTTTAAATGCGCAGCAAGTGACAGGTGTGCGGGCTGATCGTGAATTGCCAGTGGTCTGGAAAGTCGCCAAAGGTTCTTTTGTCAATAAACTGATTTTGGTTCCGCTGGCATTATTAATCAGCTTTATTGCAGGCTGGCTGATTAATCCCTTGTTGGTGCTGGGTGGTTTGTTTTTGTGTTATGAAGGCGTGGAAAAAATTATTCATACCTTGCACACACCGAAGGCCAAGGATGCGGAACAGGCGCGTGAACAATTAATCCATACGGAAATGGATTTGCACCAGTTTGAAAATGAAAAAGTGAAAGGTGCCGTCCGTACCGACTTTATTCTATCTGCTGAAATTATTGTGATTACCTTGGGAACTGTCGCCGCAGCCTCGATGCTGACCAAAGTGACTGTTTTAAGCCTGATCGCGGTGGTGATGACCATTGGTGTTTATGGTTTTGTCGCGCTGATTGTCAAGCTGGATGATATCGGTCTGCATCTGACTGAACAGCAGTCCGATTTTAAACAAAAAATAGGACGTGGCTTGTTGGCATTTGCTCCGGTCCTGATGAAAATTCTCTCCATTGTTGGAACCGCTGCAATGTTTCTGGTGGGCGGTGGAATTATTAACCATGCTATTCCTTTTATTCATCACTTTACTGAAGACAGTGTTGCTTATGTGCAGGATATTCCCAGCATTGGCAACATTGTCGGTGCCGTAACACCGACCTTGATTAATTTCGCAGTAGGAATTTTAGCGGGTCTGCTGGTCATGCTGGTCATCAGCCTGATTAAGAAAATCTGGCCTAAATCATCAAAAGCTTAAGGTGTGGAAATATCTGGATATTAAGCAGATTAAGAAAAGGAAAAGACTATGCGTTGGAAAGGTCGTCGTGTCAGTAGCAATGTAGAAGACCGTCGCGGTGGTGGTGCCAAAGCTGGCGGAATCAGTATTGTTGGATTGATTGTGGCCTTTGTGGCCTGGAAGTTTTTCGGTGTCGATCCACAACAGGCTTATCAAACCACCAAGCAGGTCACTCAGGGGGTATCGGGTGCGGCAGAAACACGTGGCCTGGAAAATCCCACGCCAGAACAGCAGGAGTCGATTGATTTTGTTGGAACTGTATTGGCAGATACTGAAGATACCTGGAATCAGGTGTTTCAGCAGCAGTTAAATCAGCAGTATGTCCCACCGAAACTGGTGTTGTTCAATGGCATTGTGAATTCTGGTTGTGGTACGGCTCAGGCGGCGATGGGACCTTTCTACTGTCCGACAGACCAGAAAGTGTATATCGATACGGCATTCTTTAAAGATATGCGCAGTCAAATGGGCATCACTGGAGAACAGAATGCGACTGAACTTTCTCGTAATGATCAGGCGGGGGATTTTGCGCTGGCCTATGTCGTGGCCCATGAAGTGGGGCATCATATCCAGACGATTTTAGGTATTTCTTCTCAAGTACAGCAAGCACGTCAGCAAGCAAGCGAAGTGCAAAGTAATCAGCTTTCAGTGCGTCAGGAATTGCAGGCAGACTGTCTGGCCGGCGTTTGGGCTTACCATAATCATGAACGTACCCAATTTCTGGAACAGGGTGATGTGCAGGAAGCGATGGATGCCGCCCATAAAATTGGCGATGATTATTTACAGAAACGTGCTCGCGGGCAGGTGGTGCCGGACAGCTTTACTCATGGCAGCAGCGCGCAGCGGGTGCAGTGGTTTAATACCGGCTTGAAATCTGGTCAGGTTGCGAATTGTGATACCTTTAATCAAAATATTTAAATGACTTCGATAAAAAAAGGAGCAGATGCTCCTTTTTTTATTTATGCAGAAAACGTCGGAAGTTTCTTAATATCTTGATACTAACAAATAACGCAGCCAAAGCAAACAGGGCAATTGCAAAGACCGTATATTTGAGGTTGCTCATGTCATTTTGATAAAACTGCTGAATATCTTGTTTGTTATATTCTAAAGCAGTTGCTTTGCCAGTCCGGCTATCTCTGAACTGGATTTTTTCAATATAGAAGAGATTTCCCGCTTTAATTAAGTCAACGCTCTGGATTTGTCGGGTATGCGATTGATTGTCTTCATCGCTACATAAAGCGCTGTAATGCTCACAATTGATTTTGGCCACATAACCATTTCCTGCAATCAGAATAAAAATGGCATTGTCCGGTCGCTGGTTATTGGACACCAATACATACTGCTCCCCGGTTGAACTTTTTAAGGGAATGCTGGTGGCTTGCTGATAATGCTGTTCTGCTTGCAGAATTTCCTGAATTTTAGCAAAGCAGGTAAAACATAAGGACAACGTGATCAGAAAAATCACGCTGGCAAAACAGAGACGAAAAATGGTTTTGACAGTTTGATGCATGGGAGAAAAATTCAAAATAGAATGATGGGAAAGCAAAAGCCGAGTGCTGACCTGTATGTTAAATCATCATTCGAAAATACTGAAAAGAAACTTAACTCAATTCGATAAAAAACGGACTAAACTTGTTTTGCCAGAATACCTTGCTATTCAAATCTCTATTTTAACAACGCCTCTCGGCGCATAGTGCTCCATCTCGCCCGATTTTAGGAAACCGAATGGGAAATTTCTTTTTTCTTCAGCTACTCACAGTCGTATTTGCCTTGTCCATTGCTACGACGATGTTTAATAAGCGCGTTTTGGGTTTTCCGCAAGCGATCGGTGTCCCGATTGTCTCAGCAATCTTTGTTTTTATTTTGCAGTGGGGCGCCAGTTTACTGCATGGCAATCCATTCTTTAGCATCAATATTGACAATATCGAGCAGGCTGTTCGTCACGTCGATTTCTATGATTTTCTGATCAATGGGGTGATCTGTTTTATCCTGACTTCATCTGCGCTGAAGTTTAAGGTCTCAGATTTGCGTAACCACTGGCGGCCGATCAGTATTTTGGCTGGTCTGGCTTTGGTGTTCTGTGCAGTGTTCTTTGGTGTGGTGTTGTATGGTTATCAGTTCCTGATTGGTAAACATGTTGACCTGCTGGTTTTGCTCTTGCTAGGGGCGGCCTTGGGCGCCACAGATCCGATCGGCATCAAAGGCGTATTGAGTTCGGTTCGCGCACCGCATCATTTGATTGTCAAGCTTGAAGGCGAATCACTGTTTAATGATGCAATGTGTATTGCCTTATTTATGACCTTGCTCAATGTTCTGCAAGGTGAAAACTTTACGGTACTGGCAGTGCTGCAAACCTTGCTTTATGAAATTGTCGTGGCGGTGCTGATTGGTCTCGGATTCGGTTTTGCGATCTTGCGGATTTTGCGCGGTAAGCATGAAATGGAATCTCTGATTTTGACCACGGCCTTGCTGGCTTGTGGTTCCTATCTGGTGGCTTTGCTGGCACATGCTTCCGCGCCAATTGCCTGTGTGATTGGTGGTTTGATTGTTGGCAATAAATGGAAAGAAATCCTGGCAGATGCTGAAATTGGTGACGTTAATCATTTCTGGCATACGGTTGAGGGAATTATCAATTCATTCCTGTTTACCCTGATTGGTCTAGAATTGTTTATTCTGGACTTGAGTACCAGTCTGGTTCTGGGCGGAATGGTGGCTTTTGTGATTCTACATCTGGCCCGTTTTGCAGCCAACTATCTGGCCTTTGCCATGTTCCCAAAAGTCAGCAAGAAAAGCTATAACGGCAGTTTGACCATCCTGTCTTGGGGCGGAGTACGGGGCGGGATTTCTTTGGCCTTAATTCTGGCGGTCGCCAATGTTCCTCAGCTGGAAGCCTATAGCAGTATTCTGGTGGGCTATACCTTTATTGTAGTGCTATTGTCCGGTGTGGTATGTGGCTTGGGCCTGCCTGCGGTGATGAATGCGTTTTATTATAATCCCAATGAAGAGACGCAGGGCTTTAAAGGCTGGTATCAACGCATGTGTCATAAAATGAATCGTAAGGGTTTTCGCTATATTGTTGGAGAAGATGCCAAAGGAAATGAGACTATTACTATCTTTCAGCCAGAAATTCTGATTGATCAGAAAGATGCAGATGGCGTTGCCACGGTGCATCATCCAGATAAAGTTCAGGAAGTAAAAAGACTGGAAAATCCGGATAATTTCTAAAGATAAAACTTAGAGTATCAAGATGCTGCCGGATTATTTCTATCGTGAGCTGAGATCGCTTGGGTTAGCGTATTTCATCAGGCTTGATTATTTTCATCTAGTTTTTTGTGGATAGGTTGAGGTGTGATCTTTTATTTAAATGAGCTATTAATGAGATGAAAATGACCCAGACAAGTTCAGCCAATCAGGAAATGACAGAAATGATTTTGGTTGTGGTCAATCAGATTCCATATGCCAAAGTCGCCACCTACGGACAGATTGCCAGACTGGCAGGTTTACCCAAACATGCGCGATTGGTCGGGCGAGTATTAAGTCATCTAGATTCGGACACTAATATTCCCTGGTATCGGGTGATCAATGCCCAAGCGAAAATCAGTCTGAAACAACTGGACGAACATGGCCAGAATATTCAGCAGCAAAAACTCATGCAGGAAGGAATTTGTTTTAGAGGTGATCGAGTGGATTTAAAACGCTATCAATGGGATGGTCGAGTAGAGATATAAAAAATCCCCACTTGGTGAAAAATGGGGATTTTGAAGATAATTTAGTTGCGAATCACCATCACGGGGATATCCGCTTGGCCTAAAATGCTTTGCGCTACGCTGCCAAGGAACAGCTTTTTAAAGCCAGTGCGACCATGTGAACCAATCACGATCAGGTCAGAATTTAAATCTTTAGCTGCTTTGACAATCTCGCTATAAATCACCTGACCCTCAAGCAGCTGTGTATCCACTTCAACACCTGCACCAGAGAATTTTGCTTTGGCTTCATCCAGCGTTTTCAGGATGGAAGTGCGGGCACGTTCAATCAGGTCATTGGTTTGTGCCGCAGAGATATATTCCGCAGCGATATAAGGGTCCAGCGCTAGCACTTGAACCACTGTGACTTTACTGTTAAATGCTTTGGCAATTTCTACAGCTTTATCTACTGCAGCATACGATGTTTCTGAACCGTCAACAGGTACTAAAATATGTTCAAAAGGCATTAGAATTCTCCTAAGGGGAATTTAGAGTTATAAAATTATGACGCGTTAAACCGGGTACGAATAGTTGTTTATACTTTGATCATAGCCTGTATTGTATAAAAATAAAACCAAGTAAATACATAGGTATAATGTCTAATAGATTAAAGAATAAAGCACCTGTTTAGAGCTATTGAACCGAGTTGTTTATTTAGACTAAGTTAATCATTTATATGTAATTAATGTGATAGCTTAAGACAGTGATTAATCACATCGAATAGAGGTCGGGTCTAATTTTATTTGCGGTGACAGCTGTTCATAACGATTTAAAATTGTTTGAGTTTCACCTGCATAAATTTTTTGCTGTAGCTGCCGGATTTTATGTTCTGTCACATGTAAACGCGCACAATGTAATGCAATCTGATTTTCCCGGGTTACCGCCAGTCGTTGACTCTGCTCATATTCCGGATAGGGCTCGATTTTCTGCTGTGCTCTGCTGAGTTGTGCCAAAGATCGTTTTTGCTGCATGCTCATCAGTTGCTGCTGATTAATCCACTGTGCCACATCACGTCTGACGCCATTATAATCTACGAAAATAGGCGAGATGATCTGGCAGGCACTCAGACTTGAAAGGCCAATGAGTAAAATAGATATTTTGATTTTATACATTTGATGAATCCTCGAAGAATTAAAGGGTGCTATGAATGCGTGAATTACATACTAAAAAAACCTTTTTTGTTTAAAATTTAAAAGTTTATTCCGTATTTGCATAAAGACTGAACATTTGTGTTTTAAAATGCTTGACGATAGAAGCTGAAATTACGATAATGCGCACACAGTTTACGGCTATGTAGCTCAGTTGGTTAGAGCACCGCACTCATAATGCGGGGGTCACAAGTTCAAGTCTCGTCATAGCCACCATTTTAAAAGACCAAGCTCTCAGCTTGGTCTCTTTTTTTTTCTTTTAAAAGTACTGAAAACCATAAAAAATATTTGAAGCATCCACTAATTTTTACAGTTTCCGCAAAACATCATTTTTCCTTCTTAATGTTAGGGCTATTCTTCATTTTACTGCCGCATAAAAAAAATCGCCCAAGCATTCACTTGGACGATTCTGATTTACATCACTGAAAACAGAATTTAGCTACCTGCTTTCCAGCCATTGACGATTGGATAACGACGCTCACGGCCATAAGAACGTGAGCTGATACGTGGCCCAATGGCACCTTGACGGCGCTTGTACTCATTGATATCAACCAGACGAATCACTTTCTTCACGACTTCAGCGTCAAAACCTTTGGCAATGATATCGTCTTGACTCATATCTTCTTCAATATAAGAGTACAAGATCGCATCCAGAATATCATAGGCTGGTAAAGAGTCTTGATCGACCTGATCCGGACGCAATTCTGCTGAAGGTGGACGAGTAATCACACGTTCTGGAATCACTGGAGTTTCTGAAATGCTGTTACGGTATTTCGCCAGTTCAAACACAATGGTTTTATACACATCTTTCAGCACCGCATAACCACCAACCATGTCACCATACAAGGTGCAATAACCGACAGCTAGTTCAGATTTATTACCGGTTGCCAGCACCAGATTACCGAATTTGTTAGACAGGGCCATCAATAAGGTGCCACGTGAACGTGCTTGCAGGTTTTCCTCGGTGGCATCGACTGGAGCGTTGCCAAAGAATGGGAATAGCACCTGCATAAAGCCGCTTACCACTGGATTGATTTCGGCAATACCGAAAGTCACGCCCATGTTTTTGGCTTGAGCCGCTGCATCTTCGACACTGATTTGTGCGGTATAGGTATAAGGCATCATCACGGCTTGAACTTTGTTTGCGCCAAGCGCATCTACAGCAATCGCCAGGGTCAGGGCAGAGTCAATGCCGCCAGACAGTCCCAGAATCACACCTGGGAAGCCAGAACGCTGTACATAATCACGTGTAGCCATGACCAGGCTTTGATAAATCTCAGCCATGGTGTCTAAAGCAGGTGCAATTGCACCTTTGCTGAATTGCAGTTGTTCAGCATTAAATTCTGCAATTGCCAGATTTTCCTGGAAAGTTGGTGCCTGTAAAGCCACCTCGCCAGATTTGTTGAGCACAAAACTGGTACCGTCAAAGATCAGATCATCCTGACCACCGACCTGGTTGCAGTACACCAGATTGATATTCAGCTGTTTGACCAAGGCCGCCATGGTTTCAATGCGATGTTGTGGTTTACCCACTTCATATGGCGATGCATTCAGTACCAAAGCTGTGTCGATATTCAATTTTGCCAGTTGCTGAACAGTGGCTAAAGACCAGACATCTTCACAGATCAGTACGCCAAATTTATGTCCAAGATACTCAAATACCAGATGCTGATGACCTTCGCCAAAATAACGCTTTTCATCAAATACACCATAGTTTGGCAAAACTTGCTTGTTATAAACACCCAGTACTTCGCCATCTTTCATAACAGCAGCCGAGTTATAACGCTGACCATCTTCAGTTTGATTAACAAAACCAAAGACCATCACAATATCTTTTACTTCAGTCAGTTTTTCAAAAGCTGCTTTGGTGCGTTTCACCAAGCTCGGGCGAATTAATAAGTCTTCTGCAGGATAGCCCAGCGTTGAAAGTTCAGGAAAGATAATTAAATCCGCTTTATCTTTTTTAGCCTGATTGGCCAGATCAATCATTTTTTGCGTATTTGCATCCAGATTGCCCACATGTGGAGAGAATTGAGCAATCGCAATTTTAAAACTTTTCATTCCAAGTAAATCCTATTCCTATAGGTTGATACACTAAATTACTGATTTTTATAATTCTAATTATTCAGTTGAGTGCACTTCGATATTCATAAAATGCCAAATGGCTTAAATAAAAAAACTTTTTATCGCATGATCATTGAATCTTAATGTGCGATGCAAAATAATCATACCGGCCTATTTTATCGAAATTTTATCGATAAGCTAGAGTTGATTTAGCAGAACAGGCATTGAGTGAAAAAAGTTATTATATAAAATTAGAAAATATGCTGATTTTTTATGCATCTAGGCTTATGTAGATTTAAAGACTGAAATCTAAATTTTGGCTTTTAAAATATGCTTTAGCTATATTGTTTGGAATTAAACTGATTAAATATCATCTGTTTATTTTTGGATTTAAAATAATATTCGGAATTTTTTTTAGAAAAATATCCCGGGCAATATCGCCTTGTTGTTCAATATTGTAGGTTGAAAATGATTTGTTGGGATTAAATTGATATTTGTACGGATTATATTTTCCCAAGCTGAGAAAATAAGCACTTTGTAAAAATGCCCCTTTTAAAAGCACATTGATCTGACATTGGTGCTGATAAATATGCGCCATCTCATGAATAAATAGTGCCTGATAAGATAAACTCTCGCGCGAATAATCTTCCCGATAATTTAAATTGCGTACATGGATGTAGCCACTCGGCGCCATAATGACATGTTTGGATTGCCAAGGTAGGTAAGGGTGATTCATGATTTTAACGCGGGAATAATCGATCAGGTTGCCAAATACCTGTTGGGAAATTTTGATTTCACCAGGCGTTAAACTGCGGCACTTAAACTGTTCAAAACGAACCAGTCTCAAAATAAAGGGCAGAAAATACAACAGCATTCAATATATATCCTGTTTTTAGGTGACTTAATCCGTGAATATGATTTTGATATGCTAATTTTAAAACGTTTCAGGTCAATTTTTTGTAGGCTTTTGTCAGCACTAAAAAAACCACCCAGGCGGGTGGTTTTTTTAAGTCTTTCGACGCGGTTCGAATTAACGAACGATATCGCGTTGAACTTCGCCAGTGTAAAGCTGACGAGGACGACCGATCTTGTAAGGACCGCTGTGCATTTCTAACCAGTGGCTGATCCAGCCAACAGTACGTGCAAGCGCGAAGATCACAGTAAACATTTCAGTCGGGATACCAATCGCTTTAAGGATGATACCTGAGTAGAAGTCTACGTTCGGGTAAAGGTTACGCTTGATGAAGTATTCGTCAGAAAGTGCGATACGTTCAAGTTCCATAGCCAATGCAAGCTGTGGATCATTGATGCCAAGTGCACCAAGAACTTCGTCACAAGTTTCTTTCATTACTTTCGCGCGTGGATCGAAGTTTTTGTAAACTCGGTGACCGAAGCCCATCAGTTTAACTTCTTTCGTCTTCACTTTTTCCATGAAGCCAGCAACGTTTTCTACAGTGCCGATTTCATCAAGCATCTTAAGAACAGCTTCGTTCGCGCCGCCGTGAGCAGGGCCCCAAAGTGCAGAGATACCAGCAGCAATACATGCATACGGGTTAGCACCAGTAGAACCAGCTAAACGTACTGTAGACGTAGACGCATTTTGTTCGTGGTCAGCATGGAGCGTGAAGATACGGTCCATTGCTTTTGCAAGAATCGGATCAACTTTGTAATCACGGTCTGCAGGAGTAGCAAACATCATGTGCAGGAAGTTTTCTGCATAACCAAGGTCGTTACGTGGGTAAACGAATGGTTGACCGATGGTGTACTTGTAGCTCCAAGCCGCCAGCGTAGGAATCTTCGCGATTAAACGAATCGCAGTGATTTCACGGTGGTTCACATCTTCGATGTCAAGGTTGTTGTGATAGAATGCAGACAACGCACCAACCACACCTACCATGATCGCCATAGGATGCGCATCACGACGGAAACCATTGTAGAAACGGCTAACTTGATCGTGAACCATTGTATGGTTACGTACTTTAGCGTCAAATTCTTCTTTTTGCTCAGTAGTTGGAAGTTCGCCATTTAACAATAAATAGCAAGTTTCCAGGTAATCAGCTTTAGTCGCCAATTGATCGATTGGGTAGCCACGGTGTAAAAGTACACCTTTGTTACCATCGATGAACGTGATTTTAGACTCGCACGCAGCTGTCGCCATAAAACCAGGATCAAAAGTAAAGTGACCTGCAGCCAACACATCTTTAACGTCGATTACATCTGGGCCCAATGTGCCGCTGTAAATTGGTAGTTCAATTTCTTTGCCATCAAGCTGTAAAACGGCTTTCTTGCCAGTTGCTTCAGACATTCAATAGATCTCCTGTCCTGGTGAATGTATATCCGCTTTGTCTATCAATCTTTTAATGCACAAAACGGACGGATCAAAAATTTGCTATAAGATTAGTGAGTACTGAAATTTTGTCAATTATACTTATGGATGAAAAATGACGGCCGCACAGCAGTTTAGTCACATTCGCTCAGTATAAAAAGTTCAGTAAAATCACAGCATCAAACCTCTATAATAAGTCAAATTGATGCAGAGGTGCAGAAAAAAATAGACTGCTTGGGGCATTTGTAAGCGTTTTTTCCTAGCAAGAAATGCGGGCGAAAATAGTGAAAGATTAAGGTGAGCATGCTTAAAACTATATAAATCTCATAACTTACATCGTTTTTGCCAAGCTGAATTTAACAGGTAGAATTATAAATAAAAGCAATTAATTGAATTTTGAATATGGTTCAATTGATTAAAAAGTAGCTTAATAAATGGCCAGTTTTGCAGCAAAGGTAAGCAGTATAAAAATAAATGAATGATTTTTTGAATCTAAATGCTTCAAATCGATTGAAAAACCCATCGTGTGGTGTACTAAGTCGCTATTTAACATCAGGTTATCTGAATCACTGCGCTGCTGATGAATTGGGGCAATTGGTCTGTTAAATCTAGACACTTGATTTAAATCTGAATTAAAAAGAGATTTAAATAATATTTGTGATGGAACTGTGCATCTTTAGTCTAAAACTCAAACATGATCCTGTAGGCTGAAAACTGAGTAAATTAATCATCTTAATTATTTAAAAACAATCATATAGATAGGAATTGAAAGGGTGGAATAATATATAAAGTCTGACTTATTGTTGTTAATGATTCTTATTTAATGGTTTTTTATCCAAAAAGCCAAATTCAGCCGTTTGTATTTTAATAGTTCACGTTTTATAATTCAGTGTCGTTTTGATTTTAGGCATGTATTTGCCTGAGAATGCCAGCTTTCCTTCGAATTAATTCCAACAAACTCCGGATGGAGTTTTTACTTACAGGATGCCCGCTGTGAAAAGCAACAGACCTGTCAATTTGTCCATGGGTCAAGTTTTAGAAGTAAACTTAAAATCACCCGTGGCTATTGCATCAATTCTACACCGTCTTTCAGGTGTTATCGTATTCTTACTCGTACCGGTCCTTCTATGGATTTTAGACAAGTCATTGTCTTCGCCTGAAGGTTTTGCGCAAGTTCAAGAAATCTTTAACGGTTTCATTGTTCGCTTTATTGTATGGGTATTTGTCGCCGGCATGATTTTTCACTTTATTGCGGGTGTTAAGCATTTACTTGCTGACATTGGCGTTGCTGAAGAACTAGAAAGTGGCCGTGTTGCATCTACTATCGCATTAATCTTGTCTGCAATCGGTATTGTTGCAGCATTTGTATGGATCGTACTCTAATGAAAAGCGCTACTGGTTTAACAGGTTCAGGTTCTCGCGATTGGTTTCTCCAACGTGTCAGTGCTGTAGTTCTAGCTGTTTATACCGTTGTTGTACTGGGTTGGATTCTACTGAATGGTGGTTTCAACTTTGAACAGTGGTACGGCTTTATGATGACAGTTCCAATGAAGATCATGTCTTTATTGGCGGTCTTATCTCTTGTTGCACACGCATGGATCGGCATGTGGCAGGTATTCACGGATTATGTGACTACTCGTCAAATGGGTCCTTCAGCTTCAGGTTTACGCCTTGTACTGACTTCAGCAGTGATCATTGCTGTACTTGCATATGCAATCTGGGCGATCCAGATTTTTTGGGCGAATTGATAGGAAACAATCATGGGCGCTATAAACCCTAAAGAAGATTACACAAATATTCCGCATGAAACTTTCGATGCTGTCATCGTTGGTGGTGGTGGTTCAGGTATGCGTGCGTCTTACCAACTTGCTCAAGCTGGTTTGAAAGTTGCGGTTCTGACTAAAGTATTCCCAACTCGTTCGCACACTGTTGCAGCGCAGGGTGGTATTGGTGCATCTCTTGGTAACATGCAAGAAGATAACTGGCACTACCACTTCTACGACACTGTAAAAGGTTCGGACTGGTTAGGTGACCAAGACGCAATCGAGTTCATGACTCGTGAAGCGCCTCAAGTGGTTTATGAACTTGAACATCTAGGTATGCCATTCGACCGTAATGCTGACGGTACAATTTACCAGCGTCCATTCGGTGGTCACTCAGCAAACTACGGTGAAAAAGCTGTGCCACGTGCATGCGCTGCTGCCGATCGTACCGGTCACGCACTTCTTCACACGCTTTATCAAAGCAACGTGAAAATGGGCACTCAATTCTTCGTTGAATGGATTGCGCTTGACCTGATCCGTAACGAAAAAGGCGACGTTCTTGGTGTTACAGCAATTGATCAGGAAACTGGTAAAATTGCAGTATTCCAAGCAAAAGCGACTTTGTTCGCTACTGGTGGTGCTGGTCGTGTGTACCGTGCATCTACAAATGCTTATATCAACACTGGTGACGGTCTTGGTATGGCTGCTCGTGCAGGTATTCCATTACAAGATATGGAATTCTGGCAATTCCACCCAACGGGTGTTGCGGGCGCAGGCGTATTGTTGACTGAAGGTTGTCGTGGTGAAGGTGCAATCCTTCGTAACAAAGACGGCGAACCGTTCATGGAACGTTATGCACCAACTTTGAAAGACTTGGCGCCACGTGACTTCGTATCACGTTCTATGGACCAAGAGATCAAAGAAGGTCGTGGTTGTGGTCCTAAAGGCGATTACATCCTGCTTGATATGACGCACTTGGGTGCTGACACGATCATGAAACGTCTTCCATCTGTATTCGAGATTGGTAAGAAATTCGCGAACGTTGACATCACTAAAGAGCCAATTCCTGTAGTACCAACAATTCATTACCAAATGGGTGGTATTCCAACGAATATTCATGGTCAAGTGGTTGTTCCTGAATCTCGTGAAACTGAAGCGCTTGTTGCTAACTACAATAAAGACACCGACGTTTACTCTACAAATGCCGAAGGTCGTGACTTTGCTAAGCCAGTAAAAGGCTTCTATGCAATCGGTGAATGTTCATGTGTATCTGTACACGGTGCGAACCGTCTAGGTACGAACTCATTGCTTGACTTGGTTGTATTTGGTAAGGCTGCTGGTCAACATATCATTGAATATGTGACTAAACAGCACGATGGCGAATATGAGCCACTTCCAACAACTGTGCTTCAAGAAACTGTTGAACGTATTCGTAAACTTGACGAATCGACTACAGGTGAGAATGCTCAAGACGTTGCTGATGCAATCCGTGACATCGTTCAAGACCACGCTGGTGTATTCCGTACATCTGCGCTTCTAGACGAAGGTGTGAAGCAGATTCTTGCAATTGAACCGCGCGTACGCAATATTCACTTGAAAGACAAATCTAAAGTATTCAACACTGCACGTATTGAAGCACTTGAAGTTGAAAACTTGTATGAAGTTGCGAAAGCAACGCTTATTTCAGCTGCTGCTCGTAAAGAATGCCGTGGTGCACATACGGTTGTAGACTTTGAAGAGTCTCCAGACCATGCTGAATACCCATATGGTCGTCGTGATGATGAGTGGATGAAGCACACTTTATGGTTCTCTGCGGATAACCGTCTAGAGTACAAGCCAGTTCGTTACCGTCCATTGTCGGTTGACGCGATTCCACCTAAACCACGTACATTCTAATCAGGAGAATTCAGATGAGTAGAGGTACTCGTACATTTCATATCTACCGCTACGATCCTGACAAGGATAAAGCACCGTACATGCAAACTTTCAAACTTGAACTGACTGATAAGCACCGTATGTTGCTTGACGCACTTCTTGCATTGAAAGTACAGGACGAGACTTTAACGTTCCGTCGTTCATGTCGTGAAGGTATTTGTGGTTCTGATGGCGTGAACATCAATGGTAAAAACGGTTTGGCGTGTCTTTGGAACCTGAACGATTTACCAAATGAAATTACTGTTCGTCCATTGCCTGGTCTTCCTGTAGTGAAAGACTTGGTGGTTGACATGAACCAGTTCTATGATCAGTACAATAAGATCCATCCATTCTTGATCAACAACCAGCCTGCGCCTCCTAAGGAACGTTTACAGTCTCCTGAAGAGCGTGAGCATCTTGATGGTCTATATGAATGTATTCTATGTGCATGCTGTTCAACTTCATGCCCGTCATTCTGGTGGAACCCGGACAAGTTCTTGGGTCCTTCAGCATTGTTGAACGCTTACCGCTTCATTATTGACTCGCGTGATACGGGAACACAAGAGCGTTTGGCTCGTCTAGACGACCCGTTCTCATTGTTCCGTTGTAAAGGCATTATGAACTGTGTATCTGTATGTCCTAAAGGCTTGAACCCAACTAAAGCAATCGGTCACATCCGTAATATGCTTTTAGATATGGCAGGCTAATAGGCTGCTCTTCGCAGTTTAGAAAAAAGCACACCTTCAGGTGTGCTTTTTTTATGCAAACTATTGGAAAAATTAAAAAATCATAGGATAAAAATAAAGATACTATACTTAAAATGTATAAAGTTGAGTGAAACAGTCAGGAAAAGGGTAATGGCTTTGAGCGCCATATAAGAAGAACATGTGATTATTTTGGGTATTTATGATTTTTAGATGTAAAACTGACCTGAAAAATAGCAAGAACGATGTTATTATATAACGGAAATTTAAGGAGGGAGTGGATTGAAAGGTTTGCTCTCTTTTTATTTATCGGAAATGCTTAGGACTTAAGTCTAAATTGAATCTATTTTTGAGATAAAGCACCATATATTAGAGTAAAATATCTGAACTGTATTTAGCCAATTTATGGAAGGTATGTGTCAAAAAAATCAATTGAAAAGTTGAGATTATGTTAGCATTTAGCCCATGACTATGTTTAAAAAATGCCACGCCAGGTACATTTTTTAAACACTGCATAATCAGGGACTGGTATATAAAGGTAGACCCGAGTCGCTTTAGAAAAAATCTTTGTTAATGCTTGCTTTTTTCTAAGTCGATTTGCAAAAAATTGCCCGGTTTCGATCGGGTATTCAATGAGTGATGATGCCGCTGAGGGGCGTTATTGTTCATTAAACATATCAAGATTTTCTTGGTGTGGTGATAACGCCTCATGGCTTATGCCTTATGGGGGACTAGTATCATATTACCAATTTGATGCTAATAATCCTGGGTTTTGCTTAAAAAGCATCCTGAAAATGTTTTTGCAATAGGAAATGGGTCCACAAATGCAAGAAGTTGCTGACGCTCTGCGTCTTGACACTGAACTTTCCGCTGATAGTGCAGCGTATATTGAAGAACTTTATGAGCAGTATCTGACTGCTCCAGACTCAGTGGGTGCTGACTGGAGAGCGTACTTCGATAAATTCCCAAAAGGTGATCAACCACACAGTAATGTACGTGAGCAATTCCTACTTTTAGGTCGCAATTCAAGCCGTATTCAGCCTATTGTTCAGTCGACAGTCAGCTCAGAGCATGAACGTCGTCAAATTGGCGTGCTACAGCTGATTGCTGCGTACCGTAACCGTGGCCACCAGAAAGCAAAACTGGATCCATTAGGTTTGGCGAAGCGTGAAGTTGTGCCTGATCTAGATCTTGCTGCGCATGGTTTGACTCAGTCTGACTTAGACACAGTATTCAATACTGGTAACCTGGCGATCGGTAAAGAAGAAGCGACTTTGGCTGAAATGGTTCAGTCAATGGAAGCCACTTACTGTGGTTCAATCGGTGCTGAATACATGCACATCGTGGACACCAAAGAAAAACGTTGGATTCAACAACGTCTAGAAAGTGCACGCGGTCAATATGGCTTCAATGCTGATCAAAAGAAACATGTCCTTGAGCGTTTAACTGCGGCTGAAGGCCTAGAAAAATATCTTGGTAATAAATTCGTTGGTGCCAAACGTTTCGGCGTTGAAGGTGGTGAAGCATTCATCCCGATGGTCAACGAAATTATTCAGCGTGCAGGTTCTGTAGGCTGTAAAGAAGTTGTGATCGGTATGCCTCACCGCGGCCGTTTAAACCTTCTTGTTAACATCATGGGTAAGAACCCGGCTGACCTGTTTGGTGAGTTTGAAGGTAAATCTATTCACAAGAAAGGTTCTGGTGACGTTAAGTATCACCAAGGCTTCTCTTCAAACGTGATGACTCCAGGTGGCGAAGTTCACTTGGCATTGGCGTTTAACCCGTCACACCTTGAAATCGTTGGCCCTGTGGTTGAAGGTTCAGTACGTGCACGTCAAGTACGTCGTAAAGACATTGGCGGCGATGACGTATTGCCACTAATCGTACACGGTGATGCTGCATTTGCAGGTCAGGGCGTTAACCAGGAAACCTTCCAGATGTCACAAACTCGCGGTTATACCGTGGGTGGTACAGTGCACATTGTAATTAACAACCAGGTTGGTTTCACGACGTCTGATCCACGTGACGCACGTTCTACAGAATACTGTACTGACATCGCAAAAATGATTCAGGCACCGATCTTCCATGTGAATGGTGATGATCCTGAAGCTGTGGTGTTCATTTCACAATTGGCACATGACTTCCGTCATACCTTCCGTAAAGACGTTGTGATTGACATGTTCTGCTACCGTCGTCGTGGTCATAACGAAGCGGATGAGCCAGCTGCAACTCAACCAATGATGTATCAAGTGATTAACAAGAAAGCGACTACGCGTACGCTTTATGCGGATCAATTGGTACAACAGGGTGTTCTTGATCGCGCAAGTGCAGATCAAATGGTTGAAAACTACCGTGCAGACCTGGAAGCGGGTAATCACGTTGCCAATGCACTGGTACTTGAACCAAACAAAAAAATGTTTGTGGATTGGACTCCTTACTTAGGTCATGAGTACACAGACGAGTGGGATACAACTTTCCCAATCGAACGTCTAAAAGAGCTTGGCAAGAAAATGCGTGAGCTTCCTGAAGGCTTTGTGATGCAGCGTCAAGTTGCAAAAGTAATTGATGACCGTCTGAAAATGCAAACGGGTGAAATGCCTCTGAACTGGGGTGCTGCTGAAACTCTGGCGTATGCAACTGTACTAGATGATGGTTACTTGCTTCGTTTAACGGGTGAAGACGTAGGTCGTGGTACTTTCTCACACCGTCATGCAAAACTGCATAATCAGGTAGATGGTTCAACTTATCTTCCACTGTGTAACCTGAAAGAAAACCAGCCGCGTACTGCAATCTATGACTCTTTGTTGTCAGAAATGGCTGTATTGGCATTTGAATATGGTTATGCGACGACTCTTCCTAAGAGTTTGATCATCTGGGAAGCACAATTCGGTGACTTCGCAAACTGTGCACAGGTTGTCATTGACCAGTTCATCTCATCTGGTGAAACCAAATGGGAGCGTGTATGTGGCTTAACTATGCTTCTTCCACACGGTTTTGAAGGTCAAGGTCCAGAACATTCATCTGCACGTTTGGAACGTTTCTTGCAGCTATGTGCTGAAGACAACATGCAAGTCATCACACCGACTACGCCTGCGCAGATTTTCCACGCATTACGTCGTCAAGCGATTCGTCCAATCCGTAAGCCATTGATTGTTACTTCGCCGAAATCTTTACTTCGTCACAAGCTTGCTGTATCTAGCCTTGAAGAGCTTGCAAACGGTACATTCCAAACCGTGATTGATGAAGTAGACAACATCAACAAGTTAGATGTAACCCGTCTGGTTCTGTGTGGTGGTAAGGTGTATTACGACCTAGTTGAAAAACGTCGTGAAAAAGAATTGAACAACACTGCAATTGTACGTATTGAACAATTATATCCATACCCAGAAAAACGCCTGGCAGAAGTGCTTGCGCAATATCCAAACGTTAAAGAACTTGTTTGGGCGCAAGAAGAACCGAAGAACCAAGGCGCTTGGTTGTTCATCGCACCGCGTCTATATGACGACGTGATGAAAGCGGGTAAACAAGTACGTATTAGCTATGCAGGCCGTGAAGCTTCTGCTGCACCGGCATGTGGTTCACCATATTTGCATGCAAAACAACAAGCTCAGCTCATCAACGACGCGCTTGCGATCGACGCTGAATAATCCAGGAGATTCTAAGTAATGGCAACCGAAATTAAAGCACCGGTATTCCCAGAGTCAGTTGCGGACGGTACGATCGCAACTTGGCACAAACAACCAGGTGAAGCAGTGTCACGTGATGAAGTGATCTGCGATATTGAGACTGATAAAGTTGTTTTAGAAGTTGTTGCTCCTGCAGACGGTACACTTGCATCTATTATTAAAGGTGAAGGCGATACTGTTCTTTCAGCTGAAGTCATTGCACAGTTTGAAGAAGGTGCTGTTTCTGGCGCTACGCAAACTCAAGCAGTTCAGTCTGAAGAGAAAGTTGAACAAGCTGCTGCGCAAACTGAAGCAGGTAATGCACCGATCGTTGAACGTCAACAAGTACAGGATCAGGCTCCAGCAGTGCGTAAAGCATTGACTGAATCTGGTGTTGCAGCTGCTGACGTTGCAGGTACAGGCCGTGGCGGTCGCATCACGAAAGAAGATGTGGCAAATCATCAAGCGAAACCGGCAGCACCTGCAGCGCAACCATTAAGCGTTGCAGTGGGCGAGCGTATCGAAAAACGTGTTCCTATGACTCGCCTTCGTAAGCGTGTTGCTGAACGTTTACTTGCAGCAACTCAAGAAACTGCAATGTTGACCACGTTCAACGAAGTGAACATGAAACCAATCATGGAAATGCGTGCTCAATACAAAGATGCATTCGAGAAGCGTCATGGTGCGCGTCTTGGCTTCATGTCATTCTTCGTTAAAGCAGCAACTGAAGCACTTAAACGCTATCCAGCGGTAAATGCTTCAATTGATGGCGATGACATCGTGTATCACGGTTACTACGACATCGGTGTTGCAGTTTCATCTGAGCGTGGTCTAGTGGTTCCTGTTCTTCGTGATACAGACCGCATGAACTATGCTGAAGTTGAAAACGGCATCCGTGCATATGCTGGCAAGGCACGTGACGGTAAACTGGGTATCGAAGATATGACTGGCGGTACATTCACTATTACTAATGGTGGTACTTTCGGTTCATTGCTTTCTACACCAATTCTAAATACACCACAAACTGCGATTCTGGGTATGCATAAAATCCAGGAACGTCCGATGGCGGTGAATGGTCAAGTAGAAATCTTGCCAATGATGTACCTTGCACTGTCTTATGACCACCGTTTAATCGATGGTAAAGAAGCAGTCGGTTTCCTTGTAACAATCAAAGAATTGTTAGAAGAGCCAGCGCGTCTGATCCTTGATCTGTAATTTATTCATTAAAAATCTCCCCTAACCCCTCTTTAAAAAGAGGGGAAGATCCCCCTTTGGAAAAGGGGGATTAATAAGGGGGATTAGTTGGAGATAAACATGTCTCAATTCGATTTAGTCGTAATTGGTGGTGGCCCGGGCGGCTACGAAGCAGCAATTCGTGCAGCTCAACTTGGTTTTAAAGTTGCGTGTATCGAAAAACGTATTCATAAAGGTAAACCATCTTTAGGTGGTACTTGCTTAAACGTCGGTTGTATCCCGTCTAAAGCTTTACTTGATTCTTCACATCGTTATGAAGATACAGTTCAACATCTAGATGACCATGGTATTACGACTGGTGAAGTTAAATTCGATCTTTCTAAAATGCTGGCTCGTAAAGACAAAGTTGTAGATCAATTGACTGGCGGTATCGATCAGTTACTTAAAGGTAATGGCATCGAGTGGTTAAAAGGTACGGGTAAACTGCTTGCAGGTAAAAAAGTAGAATTTGTTTCTCACGAAGGTGAAACTCAAGTTTTAGAGCCTAAATATGTGATTCTTGCGACGGGTTCTGTACCAGTAAATATTCCAGTGGCTCCTGTAGATCAAGACTTAATTGTTGATTCTACTGGCGCGCTTGAATTCCCAGAAGTACCTAAGCGTTTAGGTGTAATTGGTGCGGGCGTGATCGGTCTTGAGCTTGGTTCTGTATGGCGTCGTCTTGGTGCTGAAGTTGTTGTATTTGAAGCAATGGATGCATTCTTACCAATGGCTGATAAAGCATTGGCAAAAGACTTCCAAAAACTGTTGACTAAGCAAGGTATGGATATCCGTATCGGTGCAAAAGTTGCAGGTACTGAAATCAATGGTCGTGAAATAACGGTTAAATATAACCAAGCTGGTGAAGACAAAACTGAAACTTTCGATAAATTGATCGTTTGTGTCGGTCGTCGCGCATATGCTGAAGGTTTATTGGCTGATGATTCAGGCATTAAATTGACTGAACGCGGTTTGGTTGAAGTCAACGATTGGTGTGCAACTTCAGTTGAAGGCGTATACGCAATTGGTGACTTGGTACGTGGTCCAATGCTTGCGCATAAAGCAATGGAAGAAGGCGTAATGGCGGTTGAGCGTATTCACGGTCATGCTGCACAAGTGAACTATGACACCATTATTTCTGTAATTTACACACATCCGGAAGCGGCGTGGGTAGGTTTAACAGAACAGCAAGCGACTGAAAAAGGTCACGAAGTTAAAACGGGTCAATTCGGTTTTGCTGTGAACGGTCGTGCTTTAGCTGCGGGTGAAGGTGCCGGTTTCGTGAAGTTTGTTGCTGATGCAAAAACGGATCGTTTACTCGGTATGCACGTGATTGGACCTGCTGCGTCTGATATCGTTCACCAAGGTATGATCGCGCTTGAGTTTGTATCTTCAGTTGAAGATCTTCAGTTGATGACTTTCGGTCACCCGACCTTCTCTGAAGTGGTACATGAAGCTGCACTTGCAGTTGATGGGCGTGCGATTCACGCGATCCAACGTAAGCGTAAGTAATTCGAAAAAAGAGCGACTTAGGTCGCTCTCTTTACATTTCATGGTTGTTTTTATTGGAACAATCATCTAAAAATAAAGATAACGATTTTAAGAAATGCTGGTACTGCTTTGACGGACGTCTGGGTGCTAGTGGGTTATAACAAGGCAAAGAAGTAATAAAAGGTTATTCAATGAATTTACATGAGTATCAAGCAAAAGCGCTATTAAAAAAATATGGTATGCCTGTACAGGAAGGGATACTTGCCACCAATGCCGATGAAACGGTGCATGCTTTCGAGCAGTTGGGTGGAAAGTTTGCAGTATTGAAAGCACAGGTGCATGCGGGTGGCCGGGGTAAGGCTGGTGGGGTAAAAGTAGTGAAATCGGCTACTGAGGCTGCTGAATATGCCAACCAGATTATTGGTTCACGCTTGGTGACTTATCAGACTGATGCCAATGGTCAGCCGGTCAATAGCATTTTAGTTTCTGAGGATGTTTATCCGGTTGAGCGCGAGCTGTACTTGGGCGCTGTGGTGGATCGCTCGACTCGCCGCATCACTTTTATGGCATCGACTGAGGGCGGTGTTGAAATTGAGAAGGTGGCCGAAGAAACCCCTGAAAAAATTATTAAAGTTGAGGTTGATCCTTTAGTCGGCTTAATGCCATTTCAGGCACGCGAAGTTGCTTTTGCACTTAAACTCAAAGATGGACAAATCAATCAGTTTGTTAAAGTAATGACAGCTGCTTATCAGGCATTTGTAGACAATGATTTTGCTCTTTTTGAAATCAATCCGCTGTCTGTGCGTGAAAATGGCGACATTCTGTGTGTCGATGCCAAAATCGGAATTGATTCGAATGCGCTGTACCGTTTGCCTGAAGTGGCCGCATTACGTGATAAGTCTCAGGAAAATGAACGTGAGCTAAAAGCGTCTGAGTTTGATCTGAACTATGTAGCGTTGGAAGGTAACATTGGTTGTATGGTCAATGGTGCCGGTCTTGCCATGGCAACCATGGATATTATTAAGCTTTATGGCGGTCAACCAGCCAACTTCCTGGATGTGGGTGGTGGTGCGACCAAAGAGCGCGTGATTGAAGCCTTTAAAATTATCTTGGCAGATACTTCTGTGCAGGGTGTATTAATCAATATTTTTGGTGGAATTGTACGTTGTGACATGATTGCTGAAGCAATTATTGCAGCGGTTCAGGAAGTAAATGTGACCGTTCCCGTAGTTGTTCGCCTCGAAGGCAATAATGCGGAACTGGGCGCAAAATTACTGGATGAATCAGGTTTAAAATTGATTTCTGCACATGGTCTTGCTGATGCTGCAGAAAAAATCGTTGCTGCTGTAAAAGCTTAAGGAGTATCTAACATGAGCGTATTAGTTAATAAAGACACTAAAGTATTGGTACAGGGCTTTACAGGCAAAAACGGTACATTCCATTCTGAACAGGCTTTAGCCTACGGCACTAAAGTCGTGGGTGGTGTAACCCCGGGTAAAGGTGGTCAAACCCATTTAGAATTGCCTGTATTTAATACCATGCGTGAAGCAGTGAAAGAAACAGGTGCAGATGCTTCAGTGATTTATGTTCCGGCACCCTTTGTACTGGACTCTATTGTTGAAGCGGTTGATTCTGGCATTGAGTTAATTGTGGTAATTACTGAAGGTGTACCGACCATCGACATGCTCAAAGCCAAGCGTTATCTGGAAACCAATGGTAATGGCACACGTCTCATCGGACCAAACTGTCCGGGTATTATTACGCCGGGTGAATGTAAAATCGGGATCATGCCGGGACATATTCATCAGCCCGGTAAAATCGGGATTATTTCACGTTCAGGCACACTGACTTATGAGGCTGTGGCGCAAACTACAAAACTCGGTTTAGGTCAGTCGACCTGTATCGGTATTGGTGGTGACCCGATTCCGGGCATGAACCAGATTGACTGCTTGAAACTGTTCCAGGAAGATCCACAAACTGAAGCTATCATTATGATTGGTGAGATTGGCGGTACTGCGGAAGAAGAAGCTGCGGAATATATTCAATCGAATGTGACTAAGCCAGTTGTTGGTTATATTGCGGGTGTGACTGCACCTAAAGGCAAACGTATGGGTCACGCAGGTGCGATTATTTCAGGTGGTAAGGGCACAGCAGAAGAAAAGTTTGCTGCCTTTGAGCGTGCGGGTATGGCGTATACACGTAGTCCAGCCGAACTTGGTTCAACCATGCTGCAAGTATTAAAAGATAAAGGTTTAGTTTGATATTCACATTAGACCTTTAATAAAAAAGCTCCCAGATGGGAGCTTTTTTATATCTCAGTCTATTTTTAAGTTTTGGCTTTAAGGCTCTGAGTCATGCCGTTGATATCACCACCTTGAATACCAAGCTCACTCATCAGACTGTCAATAAGCGGTGCTTGGCTACGATAACGTAGGGCGCTATTCACTACCTGATCTGATAGAGCAACATTACCATTCTCATGATGGGCATCTGCCTGACAGGCACCGGCATGACCGCCATGTAGGCCATTCACCTGGAGAATCTTGATATCATCAATATTCTCCATTGGCTTGACACTTTCTCTGATAATTTCAGGCAAGTATTTCAGCATGGCCAGACGAATCTGCATTTCGACCTGTTCAGGTGACAGGACGTTATTGGCTTCATTGACCGCACGTGTACCTTCAGCATCCACCTGATACTGTTTCTCCATTGCCTGAGCCAGTAGAATTTTCGCATCCGCTTCGCCCTTGGCTTTAAGGCGGACTTTTTCTGCTTCCGCCTCAGCCGCAATCCGCACTGCTTCTGCATCATCTGCTGCCGCTTGTTTTCCAGCTTCAGCGGCAACTGTAATGGCAATTGCATCTTTTTCAGCATGTTCTTTGGCTGCGACCAGCTCAACTGCCTTTTGACGCTCTGCCTGCTGGATTTGACGTACGGTGATAACTTCTTCTTCCGCTTTTACCGCTTGTGCACGTGCCTGATCGGCTTGGGCTTTAGCTTCAGATTCAGCACGTGATTTTTCCGCAATGGCAATGGCGCGGTCCTGTTCAGCCAGTTCAATGGTTTTCTTTTGCTCGACCTGTGCTTTTTGAATCAGCTGAGCCTTTTGAATATTTTCATTTTCGACATCACGGGCGGCCAAAATACGCTTGAGTTCGACTTCTCGTTCAGCGGCAATTTGTGCTTCTTCTGCTTCACGTTTTTTGCCGGCTTCCTGAGCGGCAATTTCAGCCAGCTGTTCAGCACGGCGAATGGCAATTTCACGTTCTTGTTGCAGCTTGGCATATTCTTCTTCACGAATAATTTGCAGGCGCGCCTGTTCAGCTTCCAGATTTTTGGTTTTGATCGCCAGATCGGTATCCTGTTCAATGTGGTTACGCTTGCGGCGACGATCTTCAATGGTTTCAGTGAGCTTGGTCAGACCTTCAGCATCAAATGCATTTTGCGGGTTGAAGTATTTAAATCCGGTCTGATCCAGTCCGGTTAGGGAAACCGTTTCAAGCTCCAGACCATTTTTATGTAAATCTTCCGAAACTACTTGCTGTACTTTTTGTACGAAATCGACGCGTTTTTCATGCAGTTCTTCCATGGCCATTTCTGCAGCCACTGCGCGCAGTGAATCAACGAACTTACCTTCCACCAGATTTTTTAGTTCATTCGGTGACATGGTTTTTTGACCAAGGGTTTGTGCTGCGGTGGCAATTGAATCTGCGGTAGGTTTGACTCGGACATAGAATTCGGCCATGACATCGACTCGCATACGGTCACGGGTAATCAGTGCCTGATCATCAGCACGGCGGACTTCAAGACGTAGGGTATTCATATTTACTGGAATGATTTCATGCAAGACAGGGAGCACGATTGCGCCTCCACCTAAAATCACTTTTTCTCCACCCCAACCGGTACGTACAAAGGAAATTTCCTTGCTTGAACGACGGTATAAACGTGCAATGATGAGACCGAAGGTCACCAGTGCTACAAAAATAATTCCCAAAATAATTAAAATATTATATAAATCAAATGTTAACATTGTTATAAAGTCTCAATTGAGTGCTAGCTAAATAAAATTAAAGTGCAATGGCTTGAAAGCCGTTCTTGGTTTTGTGGGTTAGAACTACATTCTGACCTTGATTTAAAATTTGATTGTTTTCTGGTTCAACCAGAACATAATGAGTCTGGCCATGTTGATCTCGGACTTTGGCTTGTGCGGGAGAATTCACTTTGGCATCTCCCAGAATAATGGTCGCGGTACGTCCGATGAGTTCATCACTGTAAATCGCGGAAGTTTCATCTTGGGGCAGGAGCTTACTGGCGGCCATGGCAAGAAAGCGCACCACAGGCATACACAGAAACAGGCAGGCCGGAGAAATCAGCCAAACATTAAACAGCTGGCTGGTCAGGCGCTCAAATATGCCCTGAATCAATAAACCGCTTAACCCATAACTGGTCAGAAAAATGATTAGCCAGATAAATAAAGGCAGACGCCCCAGATATAACCAGTCAAATACTTTGCTGAAAACACCCGGAGACTGATCCGGGCTTATTTCTGGTTGCAGGGGATCTTCAGGTAAAAACTGTTCGAAGATATGCTGAGAGCCGCCGCCGAGCAGCAATAGAATACATTCTAGTGCAGCAAACATCAGCATTAGGCTCAGGCTAATACTAAATACGATATTTGATGGATGCGTAAACAGTTCCCACATTTCTTTATCTCTATAATTATGTTTTTAGGAAAAGTGTCTGAAAGTTTTTATTGATATAACGATAACAGTAATTACTGATTTTGTATGCAAAAAAATAACAAAAAACCCGATAAACAAGGATTGAATATATTGATTATTTAATAATTATTGAACTATTAAAATTAATAATAAACTATAAGAAGCTAACTGGATGTTTGAGCAAGTGATGCCATAGCGGCAATAGGAATTCTGAATAGCATGGCACTCTGTGTGTGCTTGCCTGAGAAAGTATAGAGATACATCGACCTGAGTATCTCCAAATTTTTCTGTTCAAGTTTAAAGTAGGGCAGTCTGAATCCGGACTTTCATATCTAGAGTCTGTTGCAGAATATAGTGTTGCATCCATTTGACCTGTTCGCCCATAGGATTGACCTTGACTGCAGTATTCAGGAAGTCGAGATTAGGCTGCTTGAAGAGCTGCTGTTGCAAGGTTTGCTCCAAAATCTGACTGTTGGTTGTCAAAGGTAGTGCCACCAGATAGAACGCTTTAGGATAATTATAAAAGGCATATAATAAGTTAAAGGCTTTTTGATCACCTTTGAGGTTGCCAGCACCGATTTCGTAAGCTGCGTTCTGGTTGCTATAAGTAACGCCGATTAGAAATTCCCAATGACCTTCTTGCAAACGTAGACCAAACTGTAATCCGATTTGATCCGCGGTCAGCTCGTGTTGCAGATAGATATTTAAAGGCTTGCCATCATCACTGAAAGGTTCTTGCAAGACCAAAATATTTTGCTGGTGCTGATAAATATAACTAGCAAGCTGGGCCTGTTCCAGACGGGTTTTTACAGTGGCAAGATCAAAAGCGCTATAGGGCATAAACGAAGTATATCAATAGGGAGAATTGAGTCTTACTCTAGTAATTTTTTAACTATTTGAGAACCACTACTTTAGATTATTTTCCTAGGATTTTATTGGCTTAGCGACAGGGTAATATATAGCTATACCACACAATATCCTCGCTTGAATTGGGCAAATTATTGATTCATAAAAACTGATATTCATTATTGATGAATTTTTATATGAGCTTTTGATATATCAATATCATAAAACAAGCAATGGATAGGATAAGTAAATCACTATAATGAATATAAATTTTCAAAAGTGTCATAAGTACACGTTTTTCTAAGCTGGTGTTGTCCATGTCGTTAAATGAGGAAAGACTTACTCATCTCAAACAGCTTGAAGCTGAGAGTATTCATATCATCCGTGAAGTGGCTGCCGAATTTGAAAATCCGGTCATGCTGTATTCGATTGGTAAAGATTCGGCGGTCATGCTGCATCTTGCACTAAAAGCGTTCTACCCAGCAAAACTTCCATTTCCATTATTACACGTCGATACAGGCTGGAAGTTTAAAGACATGATCACTTTCCGGGACAACATGGCGAAAACCCATGGTTTCGATTTGATCGTGCATCAGAATAAAGAAGGGGTTGATGCAGGTATTAACCCGTTCGACCATGGTAGTTCTAAATATACCGACATCATGAAAACTCAGGGTCTAAAACAGGCTCTGGATAAATACGGTTTCGATGCTGCTTTTGGTGGCGCGCGCCGTGATGAAGAAAAATCACGTGCCAAAGAGCGTGTTTATTCATTCCGTGATTCGAAACATCGTTGGGATCCGAAAAACCAGCGTCCAGAACTTTGGAATCTTTACAACGGTAAAGTGAACAAGGGCGAAAGTATTCGTGTATTCCCATTATCTAACTGGACTGAGCTGGATATTTGGCAATACATCTATTTGGAAAGTATTCCATTAGTACCGCTTTATTTGGCTGCAGAACGTCCTGTAGTTGAGCGTAGTGGTACACTTATTATGGTGGATGATGAACGTATGCCTTTAAAAGAAGGTGAAGTTCCACAAATGAAATCGGTACGTTTCCGTACTTTGGGTTGTTATCCATTAACAGGTGCTGTGGAATCTACAGCCAATACCTTGCCGGAAATTATTCAGGAAATGTTACTGGCAACCAGTTCTGAGCGTCAAGGTCGTATGATTGACCATGATGAAGCAGGCTCGATGGAGAAGAAGAAGCAGGAAGGCTACTTCTAATTTAATCTCCCCCTAGCCCCTCTTTGAGAAAGAGGGGGAAGCTCCTAAAAGTAAATGGAGGAAAGTCCTCCTTTATCAAAGGAGGACTTAGGTGGATTTAGATTTAACCGATTTCTAAAGAATATGTGGAGCTTTGAGCGATGTCTCATCAATCTGATTTAATCAGCCAAGATATCTTGGGCTATCTGAAACAACATGAAAATAAAGACCTGTTGCGTTTCCTGACTTGCGGTAACGTGGACGATGGTAAATCAACGTTGATTGGTCGTCTGCTGTACGATTCAAAATTGATTTATGAAGATCAATTACAGGCTGTGACCCGTGACTCGAAAAAAGTCGGTACGACAGGTGATGCACCTGACTTGGCACTTCTGGTCGATGGTTTACAAGCAGAGCGTGAGCAAGGCATTACCATTGATGTGGCATATCGTTATTTCTCGACAGAAAAACGTAAATTCATCATCGCGGACACGCCGGGACACGAACAGTACACCCGTAACATGGCAACCGGTGCGTCGACTTGTGACCTTGCGATCATTTTGATTGATGCGCGTTATGGCGTGCAAACCCAGACACGTCGTCATACCTTTATTGCGAGTTTGCTTGGGATCAAGAACATCATTGTTGCGATTAACAAGATGGACTTGGTGGAATTCTCTGAAACACGTTTCAATGAAATCCAGGCTGAATATGCGGCATTCGTTGCACAATTGGGCGACCGTAAGCCAAGCAATATCATCTTTACGCCTATTTCTGCATTGAATGGCGATAATGTGGTGAACAAGTCGGCCAATACGCCGTGGTACACTGGTGAAACGCTGATGGGTACGCTTGAGTCGGTAGAAATTAATCGTAGTTCAGCGAAGCAGGATTTCCGTTTCCCTGTGCAGTACGTGAACCGTCCGAACCTCGACTTCCGTGGTTTCTGCGGTACGATCGCACTTGGCGATATCAATGTTGGTGATACTGTAACGGCATTACCATCAGGTAAGTCGTCTACAGTGAAAGAAATCGTCACTTTTGATGGTAATCTTGAGCATGCCGTTGCAGGTCAGGCAGTGACTTTAACACTCAACGATGAAATTGATATTTCACGTGGTAACGTGTTAATTCGTGCGGATCAAGCTGTTCCAAATATTTCCCGTTCAGTTCAAGCGACTGTTGTGTGGATGGCAGATCAACCACTTGTACTGGGTAAGCTGTACAACATCAAGATTGGTACGCAAACCGTTCCGGCAAAAGTAACGGCAATTCATTACCGTACCAACGTTAACACATTGGAAAAAGTTCAGGTGGATAAACTTGAGCTAAATGCAATCGCCAATGTGACTGTTGAATTTGATGCACCAGTGGTCTTTGACCGTTATCAAGACAGCCGTTTCACCGGTTCGTTTATCTTCATCGATCGTTTGAATAACGTGACGATTGGTGCTGGTATGGTGGAAGAATCAGTTGAATGGTCTGCACACGATGAGCCTGTCACTGCAGAAGCACGTGCGGCACGTTTGGGTCAAAAACCTGCTGCGGTGACTGTAACTGCTAAAGCTTTGGAAAATGCTCAGGCGCTAGAAAGCTTGCTGATTCAGCAAGGGATCGTTGCTATTGCTAAAGCAGGTTTGAATGCGGAGCAGGTTGCACTGGTTCGTGAAACTGGTGTGGTTGTGATTACCGATGCTGCTGAAGGTACAGACACGACTTTAACCGTAGATACAGTTGAAGAACTTGCTGAGAAGATTGTGGAATTGGTTCGTCTTTAAGACTGGACTGATTTGAAGAAACCCGCTGAAAAGCGGGTTTTTTATTGCCTAAATTTTGATTGCATGAAAATCATTCGATTAGTCAAAATGTGATCTTTCAATTTACTAGTCAATTAATACAATACTCCCTAGATTTGGGGAATATATGAAAAAATTAATATTGCTGGCTGGCTTGTGTGTGGCTTTTGGAGCTGAAGCCAAACAGAGCAGCCAAAGCGTTGAAGCAATCAAGCAAAAAATAATCCAGCAGTCGATTGAGAATTATCCGGGAAATTGTCTGTGTCCTTACAATACTGCAAGTAATGGTAGTCGTTGTGGTAAGCGTAGTGCTTATAATCGTGCAGGCGGATATGCGCCGCTGTGTTATCCGGAAGATGTGAGTGATCGAATGGTAAAGGAATATAAAGGGCGTAGTTAATTAAAGGCTCCGTATTTAGATAGTGAGCTAAAAGAAATATTTTTGTTAGATTTGGCTTCACATGGGTAATTATTCATAAGAATCATTGAGGACTAAGGCCAGAATTGCTTTCATTTCGGTTAAACTTTTCACGCCTGCAATCCTTTTAATAATTTCTCCATTTCTAAAAATAAGCGTAGAAGGCAAACCATAGGCATTATAGCGCAAGGTTAAAATCGGAGACTGATCCACATTGATCTTGCCAAATTTAACTTCAGGATTTACCTCAGCATAGTATGTCGCCAGTTCGGCAAAGACCGGAAAATTCTGAACACAGGGCTTGCACCAGTCTGCATAAAAGCGAATCACGGCAAAACCTTCAAACCACTCAAAATCACTGTAATTGTTTTCGTTATATTCGATCACTTGGGTCATGGTTGGCCTATTATCAATTTCCTGAATAGTCCCCCGATTATACATAAGTCCGATGTAGCTTCATTCCTCATGCTAACTATGTTCAAATAAGTCCAAGATATATGAAATGCATAGATTAGGGAAAGAAATCATGTCGCAACAAACCATGCAGCAAGTCATTATTACAGAACCAGGTGGTGTCGATAAACTCGCTTATGAAACGGTGACTGTACCTGAACCTAAAGCAGATGAAGTTCTGGTGAAAGTTCATGCCTTTGGTATTAACCGTCCAGATATCCTGCAGCGTCAAGGCTTATATCCGATGCCGAAAGGGGTAACGCCAGTTCCTGGCCTGGAAGTGGCAGGTGAGGTGGTTGCGATTGGTAGTGATGTAAGTCAGTTTAAAGTTGGTGATCAAGTCTGTGGTTTGACCAATGGTGGCGGTTATGCTGAATATTGCGTCATACCTGAAAGCCAGACCTTGAATATTCCTGAAGGCGTAAGTTTTGTACAGGCAGCGGCCATTCCTGAAACTTTCTTTACTGTATGGGCGAACGTGTTCCAGATGGGTAAGGCCAAAGCAGGGGAAACTGTACTGGTACATGGTGGAACGAGCGGGATTGGTACGACTGCTTTAATGTTGTGTAAATCACTCGGAATCAAAACTTTTGCAACTGTCGGTTCAGATGAAAAAGTTGCGGCTATTTCTGATTTAACCACGGCTATTAATTATAAAACTCAGGACTTTGAGCAAGTTATTAATGAAGCCACTGACAATGGTGGTGTCGATGTCATTTTAGATATGGTCGGTGCACCATATTTAGAGCGTAATTTGAATTTGTTGCGCCGTGATGGACGTCTGGTCTATATCGCTTTCTTGGGTGGTGCCAAGGCCAAAGAAGTCAAACTGGGTCAAATCATGATGAAACGTCTGACCATTACCGGTTCGACCATGCGTGCACGCAGCACGGCTGAAAAAGCGGAAATTGCACAAGGCCTGAAAGAGCAGATTGCACCATTGTGGGCAAAAGGCGAATGTCTCCCGATGATCTATAAAACGTTTAAGTTCGATCAGATTCAGGATGCCCATGCCACAATGGATACTGGAGAGCATGTGGGTAAAGTTGTAGTTGAAATTATTTAATACGAGATAAGTGATTCAAAAAAAAGCCAGTAATTTTACTGGCTTTTTTTAATTTTAAGTAAAATATTATTACAAATAAATATATAAAATCTTGAATAAAAATTAAAAAATGTTAACTGTTCGACACAACCTGTCAATTATGACACGTAAATTGCATGTATAGATAATTCCGACCAAATGGTTAAACATTCACATGAATGTGAGAGGGAGAATAAGATGAAAATTATTTCAACAGCATATAGTTCAAAACATAGTTTAAGAGCATTACGACGTATTCATAAAATGATTATTCGCGGAACCATCAGCTGGGTAGAGTTACATAAAATGTATCGGGCGATGCTGCATCTGGAGCGTTATATAGAAAGATTAACAATACAAAATCGTCATTCAAGCAAGAAAGCATCCAGAAAATCCAAATAAGATCTTGTATTTTTAGGGTGAATAAAGGGTCAAGATCTGATGCAAAAAAATATCTTAGACTTTGTCCTAATATTATTCATTGATCGGCATTCAGTATAATCATTCAACATCTAGCGATAAATAAGTACATGAGAATGTATTAAGTGGGGATTTATGAAGCGCCCGGCTTCAACACATGAGCGTCTTGCAGAGCGTTTAGCCAGAATTTTGACCAAATTAAACGTCGGATATCAACTCCGGGCTGCAGAGCTAGCTGCAGAATTTCAAGTCAGCACCCGTACCATTGAGCGTGATTTTGATCGTCTAGGCTCTTACTTACCCTTACTTCAAGATGAACAGAAACGATATTATCTGGAACCCTCTTATTTAGGGCGCTTTAAATTGCAGGATATCCAGACCTTTGCCCAGCTTTCGGGGATCAGTGAGCTGTATCCGGCGCTGGATATGTCTTTTATGCGTGAATTGCTGGATGAGCGGGCAAATCAGGTATTTTCGGCAAAAGGCTATTATTTTGAAGATGCCAAACAGTTTGCCGAACATTTCAAGTTGCTTGCAAGCGCAATCTATAAACGTCAGCAGGTTGAGTTGCAATATTCAGATCAATTGCGAATCATTAAGCCTTATCGCTTGATTCACCATCATGGTATCTGGTATCTGGTGGGCGTAGATCAGGACAAGTTGCGCACTTATCGCTTAAGTCAGGTGCAACAGCTCAAGCTGGTTTCTAAGGCGGAGAGCTTTGCACATGATCCTGAAATGCTGAAAATGCTGGCAGATGAAGACAGCATCTGGTTTGGGCAGCAAAAGCAGCAAGTCTTAATCAGGGTACAACCTGGAGTCGCGGTCTTTTTTAAAGAGCGCCGTTTATTTCCAGAACAGCAGATCGAGCAGGAAGCCGAGACTGGAGAGTTAGTGATCAGTTGCCAGATTCGTCACGAAATGCAGTTGTTGCCTTTGGTGCGTTACTGGTTGCCCTATGTGAAAATTATTGAGCCGATTCATTTTCAGCAGAAACTGGAACAGGATTTGCAAGGATATTTACGTTCTGCTGGATGATATTGAGAAAGCAGAGCAGGGGGGGCTGATTAATGATGACACTTTAAATGGGAATTTAATTTACTTATTTTTTGACTAACTAAATTACAGACATAAAAAAACCAGCTTTCGCTGGCTTCTTTATTTGCACCATCTTTCTATAGTAGAAGAATGGTGCCCGAGGCCAGACTCGAACTGGCACGCTTTGTGGGCGGGGGATTTTAAATCCCCTGTGTCTACCGATTTCACCACTCGGGCTTTAACAAGATGGAGGCGGAGGTCGGAATCGAACCGGCGTCCACGGAGTTGCAGTCCGCTGCATGACCACTCTGCCACCCCGCCGCGTCTTGTTGATGCGTATATTAGCAAGCTCAGAAAAAAAAACAATAGTGTATTCATCTGTATGCGCATAAAAACATCATCTGGCGGAAAATATTTAAATTATTCATGTAGAATGTGCAAAATTGATTCATATCAACACTTGGGAGAAGTGCCGTGGCATTAGTTCTAGACGGTCGTGCATTGGCGAAGCAAATTGAAGCTGACTTGTTTACTCGCGTAGAAGCGCTGAAAGCAAAATCAGGTCGTACTCCAATTCTTGCGACGATTTTGGTAGGTGACGATGGTGCATCTGCAACTTATGTTCGCATGAAAGGCAATGCCTGCCGCCGTGTTGGTATGGATTCACTCAAAGTGGAACTTCCTAAAGAAACCACAACTGAAGAATTATTGGCTGAAATTGAAAAATTAAATGCAAATCCTGATGTGCACGGTATTCTGCTTCAGCACCCGGTTCCTGCGCAAATTGATGAGCGTGCCTGTTTCGATGCAATCTCGCTTGAAAAAGACGTAGATGGTGTCACTTGCCTGGGCTATGGTCGTATGGCAATGGGTGAGGCAGCCTATGGTTCAGCGACGCCTGCGGGTATTATGACTATCCTGAAAGAGAACAACATTGAAATCGCTGGTAAACATGCGGTAGTTGTAGGTCGTTCTGCAATTTTGGGTAAACCAATGGCTGCGATGCTGCTAGAAGCGAATGCAACCGTAACCATTTGCCATTCACGTACTCAAGATCTTGCAAGCTTTGTTAAGCAAGCAGATATCATTGTCGGTGCGGTAGGTAAAGCAGAATTAATTCAAAAAGACTGGATCAAACAAGGTGCAGTGGTTGTTGATGCTGGTTTCCATCCACGTGATGGCGGTGGTGTTGGTGATATCCAACTTGTTGGCATTGAAGAAATTGCTTCTGCTTACACACCAGTTCCGGGTGGTGTAGGTCCAATGACGATTACCACTTTAATCCGTCAAACGGTTGAAGCTGCTGAAAAAGCTTTAGGTTAATCAAATCCTCCCTAACCCTCCTTTTTCAAAGGAGGGAACTCTGATCACTATTTTTGGATGGAGTTTCCCCCTCTTTTTTAAAGAGGGGCTAGGGGAGATTCTTCAAAGACATTAATACTAATTAAAAGAAATCTAATGAGCTGCACCTTCCGACTCCCTCAAGCCCCAGAACATCTACTAAAAGCCTTGCATGATGTGATTCCACACTGTGAGCTACATGCACAGCAATTGCCGGATACACCCATTTCCCTGTGGCTGATTCCGCCAGTATTCCCAACAGATAAGCTGGATGATGAGGTGATTCGTCGCATTTGGAATGATACACCATACTGGATCTTTTGCTGGGCCTCAGGCTTGGCGATGGCGCAGTGGCTATTGGCAGAGCCGCATCATGTTAAAGACAAAGTAGTTTTGGATTTTGGGGCGGGATCGGGCGTAGTTGCCATTGCGGCGAAAATGGCAGGTGCAAAACGTGTGATCTGCTGTGATATCGATCAAGTTAGTCTAGATGCCTGTCGTGCCAATGCAGAGCTAAATGATGTCGAGCTTGAATATCTGGATGACCTATATAAGGCAGAGAAGGTGGATATTTTATTAGCCGCAGATGTGCTCTATGATCAATGTAACCGTTTCTTCCTGGATGAGTTTTTAAAATTTGCACCTGAGGTGTGGGTTGCAGACAGTCGGGTAAAAAACTTTAGTCATCCTCAATATGAAAAACTGGATGAGCGTAGTGCGACGACCTGGCCGGATTTGGATGAATCGCCCGAATTTCGTAATGTCAGTTTCTATAAAACACGTTAAATTTAAAAAATTAAAAAGGGCACTAGGCCCTTTTTGATTGTCTTACTCTGATTAAGTAACTAAGTATCAGATATTAAGAACAGGTATAACGAATAACCCGCATGGTCGTAGGGCGGGCTTCTAAAGCTTCGCGTGCACCCGGGTTCTCGCTATTATGTAAATCAGGCGTATTGCTCAAGCTGATTTGAGTGCGGCTATTACCGAGTTGGCGGCCATAATGTTCTTGCTGTGCAGTTGGATTAGAAATTTCATTGCTGCTGATAATCTGGATATTATATGTTTTTGACCCGCCCAGAGCCTGTTGACAGGCGGCTTGTAATCTTCTTTCATCCTGATTAGGCCGTCCTGAGAGGGTGTAGCTCAAGGTTGCTGTATTGCCTGAACGTTCCAGAATTTCATAGCCACTTTGTCCATTGAATTGATGGGGTGTGGTCTGACATGCACTCAGTACGAAACTGCTCGCAGCCATAGCCAAAATTACTGTTGTTCTTTTCATATTTATAGTTCCTGAAGTCTTGGCTTAAGTATGCCATATTTTGCTTAAACTGCTGCTCTGGTCAATTGTGATCAATTGTTTAAACAGCCAATAAAAAAGGCCGCTTACGCGACCTTTTTTAATTAAATCAGCAATTAAGCAGATTTAACCGCAGCAATAAGTTCTGCTTGACGAGTTTTTAACGCTTCCGGTAAACGCTCACCTAACTTATCGAACAATTCAGTATGGCTTTCAAGCTCTTTGATCCATTGATCTTTGTCTTGCGCTGTTACAGTTTCAAATTGCTCTTTAGAGAAATCTAAACCAGACCAGTTCAATTGCTCATACGTTGGAACGAAACCAATTGGTGTTTCAACAGCATCAGCACGACCTTCACAACGGTCAATGATCCACTCAAGAACACGCATGTTTTGACCGAAACCAGGCCATACGAAGTTGCCTTCAGCATCACGACGGAACCAGTTCACGTTGTAGATACCTGGAAGTTTGTTGCCAGCAGCAGCAGCTTTCGCACCCACTTGCTCACCCATTTCTAACCAGTGCGTGAAGTAATCTGCCATGTTGTAGCCCGCGAATGGAAGCATCGCGAACGGGTCACGACGAACAACACCTTGTTGACCAACAGCAGCAGCAGTTGTTTCAGAGCCCATCGTTGCAGCTTTGTAAACACCGTCAACCCAGTCAAATGCTTCTGAAATTAGAGGCACAGTGTCTGCACGGCGACCACCGAAGATGAACGCAGAAATTGGCACGCCAGCTGGATTTTCCCAGTCAGCGTCAATAGAAGGGCATTGACCAGCTGCAACTGTGAAACGTGCGTTTGGATGCGCTGCTTTTTCTTCACCAGTGTGTGGTTGACCTTTCCAGTTAGTCAGGTTGGCAGGCGCTTCTTTAGTCAGACCTTCCCACCAAACTTCACCGTTGTCAGTCACAGCAACGTTGGTATAAATCACGTCTTTGTGCATGGTTGCCATACAGTTCGGGTTGGTTTTGGTATTGGTACCAGGCGCTACACCGAAGAAGCCAGCTTCAGGGTTGATTGCATATAAGCGACCGTCTTCACCTGGTTTGATCCAGGCAATATCGTCACCTACAGTTTCAATCTTCCAGCCTTCATAGCCTGCTGGTGGAATCAACATAGCGAAGTTTGTTTTACCACATGCAGATGGGAATGCAGCTGCGATGTAGTGTTTTTCGCCTTGTGGATTGGTCACGCCAAGGATCAGCATGTGTTCAGCTAACCAGCCTTGTTGACGACCCATAAATGATGCAATACGTAATGCCAGGCATTTTTTACCCAACAATGCGTTACCGCCATAACCAGAACCATAAGACCAGATCTCACGCGTTTCTGGGTAATGCACGATGTATTTTTCTTTGTTGCAAGGCCATGCAACATCTTTTTCGCCGTTCGCAAGCGGAGCACCTACAGTGTGTACGCAAGGAACGTATTCACCGTCAGTACCAAGAACGTCATAAACAGCTTTACCCATGCGAGCCATTTTAGACATGCTTACTGCAACGTAAGGAGAGTCAGTTAACTCGATACCGATATGAGCGATATGAGAACCCAATGGACCCATTGAGAATGGAACCACATAAAGTGTACGACCTGCCATTGAACCGTCAAATAAACCGTTCAATTTTTCGCGCATGACAGCAGGTGCTTCCCAGTTGTTGGTCGCGCCAGCATCGTCTTTGTTTTCAGAACAGATGTAAGTACGATCTTCAACACGTGCTACGTCAGAAGGATCAGAATTTGCAAGATAAGAACCAGGATGAGTTTCTTGATTCAGCGCTTGCATTGTGCCGTTAGCGATCATCAAGTCGATATAACGTTGATATTCTTCTGCGCTACCGTCACACCATTCAATTTTTGCTGGTTTTGTTAATTTAGCAATCTCTTCCACCCAAGCAATAAGCTTAGGGTGACGAACGAATTCTGGTGCGTTCACTTGGGTCATGGTGAGGCCTATCTCAAATGTGTACAAATTAGATGTACAAAGTACAATCCGAGCAATAAAAAATATCGCCCAGATGAAGTATGAAAAAAAGTGGCTGTATTAAAGCATAAAATGATAAAAAAAATAAGACCAAAGAAGTGCTAGATTTCTTTTGGAATATAATGCTATTTTATTTATAAATATAAGTAAAACAACAAGATAAAACTAAATATTTGAATTATTGATTCTATTTATTTAAATGATGGATGGTATTTATTTTAAAAATTAATATTAAAATCATTATCTTAATTTTATAAGATCTCTAATATTCATTATTGATTAAATAAATGGTTGCCATTTGAATTTTACATAAAGCCACTGTTAATTGTCTATGAATTGGACAAAATGCCAATAGGCTTCAATGAAATTTCGCGAAAAATGTCTAATCAATCTAAACCCTTATCGCTGATTTTTAATCATAAAGCTGGTTTTCGCATACAGGGGCCAGAAGGCATTTATGAACAGCTGATCGATATATTTTCAGCGCAGGGTTATCAAACTAAAGCTTATGAAATCAATGATTCACAGCAATTTGATAAAATTATGGTTGAGGTGCTTGAACAGCATTTGGCATCTAGCGAGTCAGGAATCATCGTTGCGGCAGGCGGAGATGGCACTTTAAATACAGTCGCCAAACATGTGTTGAATACGCAAATTCCTGTCGGTATTTTGCCTTTAGGGACTTTTAACTATGTGGCGAGATTATTGGGGATTCCGCTGGATTTGCTTGAAGCGGCAAAAGTGATTGCGACAGGACAGCCACAACGTATGAATGTTGCTCGTATCAATCAGGAAATTTATCTGAATAATGCCAGTTTAGGTCTATATCCTTTATTTATTAAAAAACGTGAAGACTATAATCGTATTTTTGGTCGCTTACCGCTACATGCCTATACTTCTGCACTGGATGTTTTAATTCGCGACCGTAAAGAATTAAAACTAAAAATCTGGGTGGATCAAAAGAAATATCCGGTAAAAACACCACTGATTTTTTTTGGCAATAATCCCTTGCAACTGGCGGATATGAAAATGCGCATTGCAGAAGCGGCTGAAAAAGGCAAAGTGGCGGGAGTTGTAGTTTCTAAAAGTGATAAGCTTACTTTATTTAAGCTAGTGTATCAGCTGATTCGTGGCAAGATTGACCAGGCATCGGATGTTTATAGTTTTGCAGCCGATCAAGTTCGAATCGAATCCCGAGCCAAGAAACTGATGGTAGCGATTGATGGGGAAATTGTGGAAATGGCCCCGCCACTCAATATTTCTGTATTAAAAGATAGCCTAAACGTAATGGTGCCACATGATCCTGCATCTGTCTGATCTGCATTTTGGAACAGAGAAGCCGGAGTGTTTAGAAGCGATTCGGCATTTCTGTCAGACCCATCCACTTGAAGCCGTCGTCATCAGTGGTGACCTGACTCAGCGCGCACGTTTGGGTCAATTCTTTGCCTGCAAAAAATTTTTAGATCAGCTCAATACGCCTTATATGGTGATCCCGGGGAATCATGATATTCCGCTCTATCATTTGTGGAATCGGCTTTTCAATCCATTTACCCGTTACCAGATTTTTTTTGGTGAATTGGAGCCAATATTTGAAACTGAAAATTTTTATCTGATTGGGGTGAATTCGATCCGACGTCGATATCATACCAAAGGGCATTTATCCCTTGAGCAGATTCAGCGTATTGACCTGACGCTGGCGCAGGCGCCTGCTTCCAAATTAAAAATCATTGTCAGCCATCAGCCTTTTTATGTGCCTTTTCAAAATAAGCGCGGTTTCAAGGACAGCCCATTGATGGCCAAAATTGCTTTAGAGGCCTGGGCAGAGCATGGTCTGTTTGCGGTGTTACATGGGCATCTGCATCAACCGGCGATTTATGATTTGAATCAGATGTTCGGATTGGGGATGGATCATCCTGTATATGATGTACATGCAGGGACTTCTGCGTCAAATCGTTTGCATAAAAATGAACCCAACAGCTTTAATCTGATTGATGCCACAGGAAAAATTTCTCAATATTTGTTCGATGAAGTGGCGCAAGCCTTTATGTTGAAAGCTGATCTGCCGAATAAATAGACGAAAACCTATGATTCGTTAAAAAAAACCAATTTTTTTTCATTTTTGCCCTTGAAGCGTTTTATTCCATCTCCATAAAAGTGACATCAAAAATTTTTGATGATGACCCATGGAATAATTAAGTCGTCATCAGTGACCTAAAAAAGACTTAGTCTGATGGAGTTATTTATGAGCAACATTCGTCCATTACATGACCGCGTTGTTATTCGTCGTGTTGAAGAAGAAACTAAAACAGCTGGAGGCATTTTACTTCCAGGTTCGGCTGCTGAGAAACCTGCTCAAGGTGAAATCATTGCAGTTGGTAATGGTCAAATCACTGATAATGGCGTACGCGCGTTAGACGTAAAAGTTGGCGACAAAGTATTGTTCGGTACTTATGCAGGTACTACTGTAAAAGTAAACGGCGAAGAGCTTTTAATCATGAAAGAATCTGACATTTTAGCGGTATTAGAAGCTTAATCTGCGCTAAAAAGTTTTATTCGTTCCAAATCAGATTTTGTAAAGATACAACAATATTCGGAGTCAAATATGTCAGCTAAAGACGTAAAATTTGGTGATTCAGCTCGTTCAAAAATGATTGCTGGTGTAAACACCCTTGCAGATGCAGTAAAGGTTACTTTGGGTCCTAAGGGCCGTAACGTTGTTATCGACCGTTCTTTTGGTGCACCGCACATCACTAAAGATGGTGTCACTGTTGCCAAAGAAATTACGCTGAAAGACAAGTTCGAGAACATGGGTGCTCAACTGGTTCGTGAAGTTTCTTCAAAAACCAATGACATCGCAGGTGATGGTACAACGACTGCAACTGTATTGGCACAAGCAATTTTGAATGAAGGCATCAAGTCAGTAACAGCGGGTATGAACCCAATGGACTTGAAACGCGGTATCGATATTGCGGTACGTTCTGTAGTTGAAAACATCAAGGCAACTGCAAAACCAGCATCAGACTCTAAAGCGATTGAACAAGTAGGTTCGATCTCTGCTAACTCTGATACGACTGTAGGTCAGCTGATTGCGCAAGCAATGGAAAAAGTGGGCAAAGAAGGCGTGATCACGGTTGAAGAAGGTTCAGGCTTCGAAGATTCGCTTGACGTAGTTGAAGGCATGCAGTTCGACCGCGGTTATATTTCTCCGTACTTCGCGAACAAGCAAGATACTTTAACAGCTGAACTTGAAAATCCATTCATTCTTCTTGTTGATAAAAAAATCAGCAATATTCGTGAATTGATTACAGTACTTGAAGCTGTTGCTAAAACTGGTAAACCGCTTTTAATCATTTCTGAAGATGTTGAAGGCGAAGCGCTTGCAACTCTTGTGGTCAACAACATGCGCGGTATTATCAAAGTATGTGCGGTGAAAGCACCTGGTTTTGGTGATCGTCGTAAAGCTATGCTTCAAGACATCGCGATCTTGACTGGCGGTACTGTGATTTCTGAAGAAATCGGCATGCAGCTGGATCAAACGACGCTTGATCACTTGGGTACAGCACATAAAGTAACTGTATCTAAAGAAAATACTGTAATTGTAGATGGTGCTGGTAATGCTGGCCAAATCGCTGACCGTGTACAGCAAATCCGTGCACAGATCGAAGAATCTACTTCAGAATATGACAAAGAAAAACTTCAAGAGCGTGTAGCGAAACTTGCTGGCGGTGTTGCTGTCATCAAAATCGGTGCTGCAACTGAAGTTGCAATGAAAGAGAAAAAAGACCGTGTAGATGACGCGCTTCATGCGACTCGCGCTGCAGTTGAAGAAGGTGTCGTTGCGGGTGGTGGTGTTGCACTAGTACGTGCTGCATCTGCACTTGAAGGCGTAACAGGCGCGAATGATGACCAAAACGTAGGTATCAACATTCTTCGTCGTGCGATTGAAGCACCGCTTCGTCAAATCGTATCTAACGCAGGTGATGAGCCTTCTGTAGTGATCAACGCTGTGAAGAATGGCGAAGGTAACTTCGGTTATAACGCTGCAACTGGCGAATATGGCGATATGCTGGAAATGGGTATTCTTGATCCTGCTAAAGTAACACGTTCTGCACTTGAGCATGCAGCTTCTGTTGCTGGCTTGATGCTGACCACTGAATGCATGATCACTGAAATCCCAGAAGACAAACCTGCAATGCCTGATATGGGTGGCATGGGTGGTATGGGCGGCATGATGTAATTCATCATCCGAGCATTTCATAAAAAATCCCCGCAATAGCGGGGATTTTTTTATGCGTTTACAAAATTATGATGCGGACTTTTTAACTAATTTATAATTTAAATTACTGTCGATTTTTTTACCTGATTTCATCTCGCGTGCTTCAACAAAATTTTCACCAACAAAGAATTTACGGTTTTCAGCTTTGTTATCTAATGTGATGATTGAAGGATCTTGAGGGTCAAAACTGAAACTGCCTTTAGTTTCGGTCTCATTATTTCCGCCTTTACCTAAATATTCTTCATTTAGCTCATAGGTTTTATCCGGATTGAGATCTAGCTCGACCTTAATTCCTTCACAGTCAGCACAAGGAAAAACACCCTCGTATTCACCTGCCCAATCTAGTGAGGTTTCTGCGCTATCCGCACGGGTCACACTGGTATCCGCTTTATTTTGCTCCATCATGGCTGGGCTGGATTGAGCATTATTATTCATCGGCTCATTATCATTGGGCTTTGAACAGGCGGTTAAAGCTCCTGCAATAACGACTGCTATCGCAGCAGTAAGCGTTAATTTTTTCATTGTTTTGACCCTATTAAATTATTTGTTATGAATTACATTAAAAGTAGTCAGTACAGATAAATAGGGCAATCTTGTTAAAGTTTGATTCATTAGGTGAATCAGGCCAAAGTTATTGATAAGTGAGCAGGATTTAAGAATTTTTAGCCAAATTTAAAGTCATTTTATGCTGTTTCGTTAACCAATTCTGAACGCTATGATTAGAAAATAATGATAATGCGGAGGGGATAATGAAATTAGAACAAGAAAATAATCTGATTGCAAAAATTTATGATGCTGCTGTATTGCCATCTTTGTGGCTGGACGTGATCAAAGATATCGTGAGCTATACTAAAAGTAAGAGTGCAATTTTTACCGGTCTGGATCAGCTTAATCCAGGCTATGATTTTGTTTACACGCACAATATCCCGAGTGAAAGTCTGGCTGCTTATCAAGATGAGCGTATCAGAGTGATTGATATGAAATTGCATATGCCATTATGGAATGCGATCGAGATGGGCGATGCATTGAGTCATAACTGTCAGCACTATGCAGAACAGCCGGGTACGGATCACTATGTTTTCTATGAGAAGTGTTTAAAGCCTGGCGGTGTATCTTATCTGGCAGGGGTATTGCTGGATCGGGGAAATTATCGTTGGGCGGTACTGGGTATTCATCGTGCTCCTGAGGTGCAGCCTTTTGAACAAGTTGAGCTGGATTTTCTAAGACGTATCAGTATTCATTTACGCCGGGCTTTGCAAATTCACCGGCAAATCAACTTGATTCAGCAAGATAATTTAAGCTTGTATACCGTATTGGATAGTTTAAAAACCGGAATTGTACTGCTCGATCAAAACCTGTGTTTAAGTTATTCCAATCCTGTTGCGCAAAAGATGCTTGATCAAAGTTCATGTCTGGATCTGGATATACATAACCGTCTAAAAACCAATTATGCTCAGCAGATACGTTTTGATCAGCTATTAGAAAGTGCTTTGCTGGAAGATACGACCATTCAGACTGAGGTGGGTGGAGTCTTGGCGTTGAGTGATGGGGCAGGCTCGCAATTTATGCTGACGGTGGTGCCCTTTAAGAAATTAAGAAATATGCAACATTTACAGTCTGCTCAGCATCAGATTGCCTTATTTATGACGGATAAAAACCAGCATTATTCCCTGTCAAGAACTTACCTACAACAGTGTTACCAGCTTTCCAAACGAGAGTTTGATTTATGTGAGTTGTTAATTAATGGTTATAAAATAGAAGATATTGCAGAACAGTGTGGCATTACGCTGAGTTCGGTACGGACGTATTTTAAAAATATTTATGAAAAAACCCAATGTTGTTCGCAAATCGAACTGATGCATTTATTGATGGGTTGTACCATTCAATTTGAACATATTGATTAAACCGGCCTGAATTTCATATTCAAGCCGGTTTATATGGGTTATTTAACACGTTGTAAAGTTACAGGATCTTCACCTTGCGGATGTAAGATAAGATTGTTGTTAGATATATTGATGCTTGCAATTGTCTTGCTGCCATTTGAACTATCTTGTAATCCACCACACTCGTTGGTATCGAATAATACCTCGGTTGTGGTGAGAGTATTTGCTGACAATGTATATTTGCCATATTCAATTCCTGGCCAACCACAGTCATCTCCACCTTCAGTGTCTAGGAAGAAATAATAGTTGTTATCAAAGAAAGCAAATAGGTGCGTTTCATTGAGTCGCCACGTGCCGACGAGACTATTAGACTGCTTAACTCGATTTAAACGGTATTCAGTACTAACGCCGGGTTCAGTAAGAATTAATTGAGTTCCATTAAAGTTTAAAGAATAAGGTTTATTCTCGGCAGGATGTGAAAGTCCCCATTCACCATTGGTGTCATGTAGGATTTCCGGTTCAATCACGGTTGTTGTTGCATTCCATTTTAAGCGGCCCATTTCAATGCCTGCTTGACCACTCTCATCTTTTGCTTCTGCTTCACCTAGTGCATAGCGTCCATCTTCCAGAATGTGAATCAACACAGCAGTGTTATCGGTACGGTTAATCTCCCACGTACCGGCAATATCTTTGTAGAAGGTCGCTTGGAAGTTTTCTGAAGCTTTTTCTGGTGTTATCAACTGATCTGGTGTGATGGCTGTTTTGGTGACAACTTCATTTACGAAGTCGGTGGTACTTTGGTTAAAATTAAGCTTTACAGCAGTGAAGGCTGTTTTAGTGTCATCACTAATCTGAATGCCATCGCTATGATCACCTTTTCCATCTAAGGATTGTAAAAAAACCATAAGGTTGATACGCGCATTTTCACTTTCGACTAAATCTAATGGTGTGATACGCTCCTTTGCTTCAATTTCATCACCGAGTTGTACACCCCCAATAAAGAATTTTACTTTTTCATCATCATTAAATTTAAATTCTCCTTTTTCGTTGGTAACTCCTGTTGCACCACTACTGGTGATATAGGTCACCCCTGAAATGATTCCGTCCGTCAGTACGCCGGTTTGGGTGCCAACATTGTTTGCTGGAGGTGTACTGGCATTATCATCCGAACCGCCGCAGGCACTAAGTAACCCCGCTAAAGCAATACAAAGTAAAGTCTTTTTCATTAGAATCTTCCTGAAATTTATAATGTGGATTCAGTATAAAAAGACCCTCGTTTTTGCCATATCCCAAAATTAGGAGGTCAAGAGCTTTTTAATGCATGGATCCTTTAAATTAGAAAGAAATTTCTATTGATATTGGGAAGCAATCTGAACTATCCGTAAATTGATGTATGAGATAAGTTCAAGGTGGAAAAAAATAATCAACTATTCATTTAAAAATTCCAATTATACAAATATAGATTAATTGTTTATTTATTGCTCATAGAGCACTATCTATATTTGCCTAGGTTGCTAAAATTCGCGCAATTTTGAATAGAATTGGTGCGTGACGTGTTTGAGAAGTTAGCAGAACAAAGCCTGAACCTGATGGGTTGGGAAATTGATAACCATTGGCCCCTAGATTTAGACCAATGTGTCATGATTGCTGCGCCTCATACCAGTAATTGGGATGCATTGTATGCGCGACTGGCCTTAAAAGCATTGGGCGTAAATGTTCGCTTAACCATTAAAGACAGTTACATGAAATTGCCACTTGGGCCTTTTGTGCGTGCTATGGGCGGTATCGGGATTGATCGCCGTCCTAAACAGCCGGGTGAGCCTCGTCCGAGCATGGTTCAGCTGATGACAGACTTATTCAAGACTCATCCTAAACTGGTCATGCTGGTCACGCCAGAAGCAACTCGTGCCAAACAGGAACAGTGGAAGACAGGTTTTTATCATGTAGCGATTAGTGCCGGTGTGCCGATTGCATTGGCCTATATGGACTATGCCAAGAAGAAAACTGGCGTAGGTAAAATCGTTTATCCGACAGGGGATTATGAAAAAGATATGGCAGAAATCATGGCATTTTATGCAGAGATTCAACCAAAATTCCCTGAATGCTTTAGTGTAGATCAGCGCTATTATCAGAATTAAAATTGAGTTGAAAAAAAGCAGGAAAATTCTCCTGCTTTTTTATTGCCTAATCATCATGAAGATTGACAGACTTAAGAGGCATGTTCAGAAGTCGGCAAAATTCCACCCAGATTTTGGCAGGCATCTTTATACAGATCATATTGCTGTTCCACCACTTCATGCAGTGGCAGGTCAAACAGCTCTTCACCTTGATGATACTGTTTGATATAAGACTCGACTTTGGATTTGCTGCTATACAACATCTGCTGATAATAGTCGGTCATACTGCTATGTGGCATTTGGGCGGTATCTACCTTGGCACAATGGAAATTTTGCAGTAATTGTTCTGATTTTTTCAAATCGCTGGACATACAACCTGCCAGTAGCAAGGTACTGAGCAATGTCGTGATAAATTTCATGGAAAGTAGACTAAAGGCTTTATGGGAGCGCACTATTGTAGAAGTAAAACCCGGTCACAAAACCTTTTTAATCTACCAAATGGTTAAAAAATAGAACAACAGAATTTGAAAATTCAAGTCCATTCTCTAAACATTTAACATTTAACCTTTGACCAAGCCACCATCTACAATCAGGTTTTGTCCTGTGACGGCACGTGAATAAGGTGACAAAAACATCAGGATTGCAGCAGCAAATTCTCCTGGTGTAATTACGCGGCGTAAAGGCGTCGATTGAGCAATCAGGTCAAAGACAATGTCAGGTGTGGCCTTACTGGCATCCGTAGTTTGTAACAGGCCACCAGAGAGCATATTCACATTGATGCCATATTGTCCCAAGTCCTGCGCCGTGGTGCGGGTAAAGGCCAATAATGCAGCTTTGGCGGTGGTATAGTCATGATAAGGAACCACCGGATTTTGCACCAGGTTTGTACCAATATTCACGATCCGGCCAAACCCTGCCTGTTTCATATCATCCAGTGCGGCTTGTGTAGTATTTAAGGCAGCCTGTACTGCACCGCTAAATTGCCGTTGCAACATATCCCAAGTCAGCGTTTCTACTTTAGGGCGTGCATCACCATTAAATTCAAATTGAATCAGTGCGTTATTGATTACAGCATGAATCGCTTCCCCGAAATGGGTTTTAGCTGCGGCAAATAAAGCGCGGACCTGATCAGTTTGAGTGACATCTGCCTGATAAATAAATACCTGTTCAGGATAATGCTGGGCCAGCTGTTCAGCTTGCTGCTGACTGCTATGATAATTGACGACCACGCGTGCGCCCTCAGCCAGTAAAGCCTGAGTAATGGCTAAACCCAAACCACGTGCACCACCAGTAACAAGAACAATCTGATCACGAATTTGCATAATGATGATCTATATTGTGAAAGATTGGCCTTAACATAGCAGTTATTTCACCGGATTCAAGCTTTGGCGGGGGGAAGACAGATTCGGCTTGATCTTGTGCTTAAATGAATTGGGGCGCTAATAGAAAACAGCCTGCGCTCAAGAGTAAACTTAAGATCACGCGTTTAAACAGTAATTCTGAAATTTTATAAAATAGCTTTGCGCCTAAAATCGCCGGAATACTCACAAAAACAATCAGCAATGCCAGATACGGTAAATGGCTTTGATTGATCAGGCCTTGCCATACATAAGTACCCAGCGTGAAAAGCTGAATTGCAAAATTAAAGTGCCGTAAAATATAGCGCTGCTGGGTTTTGGGTAATTGTTTTAACATCACCCAGGCCGAAGGAATGGCACCGCAAAAACCGCCCAGTCCTCCTAAAATTCCGCCAATAAAACCGATGCAGCTATCAGTCAATTTTCCTGAATGCTGAATTGTTTTGAATTGCGGATTGAATAGCATCACCGGACACCACAGTACCAGAAAAAATCCCAAGATCATCTTAAAGGTATCTGCTTGAATGATCTGCAACAGATAAGTACCCAGCGGCACGCCAATCAGACCAGCAATCAGATAAGGCAGCACCAACTGCCTGGATAAAACTAGCTGCTTTTTTTCCTGACTGAGTGAAATCACATGACTCCAGATCGAGGCAAATACCAGCAAGGGCGCGGCCAGTTGCGGAGGCAGCACCCAGACCCAGAAAGACATGGCGATCAGGGCAAAGGCAAAGCCGGTCAGCCCCTGGACAAAACCTGCGACCATTGCACCAAGAATAAATAACAGCCAAGTCATAAAGATCAGGTCATAAGCAAAGGCAGCAGTATTCTCAAGATTTAAACAAAAGCCAAGCTTCCATTTAGCTGGATTTATGCAAATGAAAGTTCAAATTCTCATAAAAGCATGAATGCTAATTAAGAAAAAAGAGGTTTACGGCCATGCATAAAACATGCATAAATCTCTACAAGAGTGCAACAATGGCTCCGTTCACTCTCCATGAACTCGCCTGATACTGACAGAGTGCAGTAAGAGGTGATGGACATGATGAAAAAAGTGATATTACTTTCTGTATTGGCTGTGTCATTAACCGGTTGTGTGGTTGATCCTTGGGATGATGATTATCGTGGAAACAGAGATCGTAATGGACATTATGATCGAGACCACAGAAATCATGACTGGAAAAATAAGGACCATAAAGATCATCGGGATTGGAAACGTGACCGAGATAACCGCGACTGGCGCCGTGATCGTTAATCACAGTCTTTAAATTTGACTGACTACAATGACAAAAAGGATTCCACTGAGGAATCCTTTTTTAATGGCTCTTCAAAACAATTTAAATCAAGAAATACTTTTTTGATAAAGCCCCGCACGAACTGTACCGGCTTTGGTATTTTTAATTAAACGCCATGAGGACGGTAATTTAAGTAATTGTAAATCACGATCTGCTTCTACATAAATATAGGCATTGTCCTTGATCAGAGGATCTGCCTTTAGCGCTAGTTCTTCCCATAAATCCAGGCTATATGGCGGATCTAGAAAAACCAGATCAAACTGTGCCTGAAGGGTAGACAAAGCTTGCTGCGCCGTAGCCACTTTTAATTGTGCACGTGCTTTGGTGACTTTTAAAAGTTCCAGATTTTGGGTCAGAAATTGTGCCTGAGTACGATCCGGCTCAATCATCACCACTGATGCAGCACCACGCGATAATGCCTCAAACGCCAATGCCCCAGAACCGGCACAAATATCCAACACCTGGGCATTTTGTACATCCCACATCAGCCAATTAAACAGTGTTTCCCGAACACGGTCAGGCGTCGGGCGCAAACCCTCAATGCTGGCAAAAGGCAGTTGGCGGCGTTTCCAGTCACCACCAATAATTCGAAGCTGGTTTTTCATCTTTAATCTCGCTCTACCGGTGTCGGAGCAGGTGTTGCTGCGGGAGATGCAGCCGTATTTGCAGAAGTCGGAGCAGCATTGTCGGGCTGGTCACTGGCTGGAACGGCACTAGATGCTGCATCCTGACTCAACATGCCTGCACCACTTGGCAATTCAGCTGGCTTGATTCCGGCCGTCATCAGACCACCACTTAATTGGTGGCCTTGTGGGCGTACCGGATTTTTATCTTTATGCAGTAACCAGTAATCAAAAATTGGACGGGCCAGAGCCGTTGCGGCACTACCACCGCGACCATTTTCCAGAATAACTGCAATCGCGATTTCAGGATTTTCAGCAGGTGCAAAACCGACAAACAGGCCATGATCCAGCTGACGGTCAGTCAATAAGGATTCATTATAGCGCTTGCCCTGAGCAATACTTTTTACCTGTGCCGTACCGGTTTTTCCGGCAATAGAATATTGTAAGCCGCTTTTGATGCCTCGGCCTGTACCGGATTGAATTACGTCCACCATCGCATCACGCATTTTGATCCAGTCTTCTTCCTGACCATTAAAATCGATCTTGCCATGCGTGCCATTATGCACCTTGAACGGTTTGGCACCGCGACTTTCGCGCAGAACATGGGGAATGACTTTATTGCCATGGTTGGCGGTAATGGCTGTGGCCATAGCCAGCTGCAATGGCGTTGAAGTAAAAGCACCCTGACCAATACTGACAGAAATGGTTTCACCACGTGACCATTTGGCCTTGCGGGTACGCATTTTCCATTCCGGGTTTGGATACAGTCCTGAGCTTTCACTTGGTAAGTCCACGCCGGTTTTTTCCCCAAAGCCGAACTGACGCATCCAGGTGTTCATTTTTTCAATGCCCATGCGGTAGGACATGACATAGAAATAAGTATCACAAGAGACGACTTGTGCCTTATGCATATTCACTGCGCCATGCCCGGATTTTTTATGGTCACGGAAACGGTGGCTGTCTCCCGGCAGGCTGAAATAACCTGGATCGGAAATAGTGGTATCCCAATCGACCAGACCATGATGCAGACCACCGAGTGCAAACATTGGTTTAATAGTAGAGCCAGGTGGATAAACCCCTTGCACGGCACGGTTATATAAAGGTTGATCCAGATTATCACGTAGGAATGAATAATCTTTGGTGCTAATCCCAGTCACAAACAGATTCGGGTTAAAACTTGGGCTGGAGACCAGCGCCAGAATTTCTCCGGTTGTAGGATTCATCGCCACAATCGCGCCACGACGCCCGGCCAGTTGCTCCGAAGCTACTACCTGTAAACCGTAATCCAGTGACAGGAACAGATCATTACCACGCACCGGATCTTTACGGCCCAAATGACGCAGCACATTACCAAAGGCATCTGCTTCTACCGATTCATTTCCCGGCACACCATGCAGCAGCTCTTCATAGGATTTTTCCACCCCGATTTTTCCGATCAGGTTGGTTCCAGCATAGAGATCCTTATCAATTGATTTCAGTTCTTTGTCATTAATCCGGCCCACATAACCAATCACATGTGCAAACAGATCGCCATGTGGGTAATAGCGAGTCATCTGGGTTTCAATATTCACACCCGGAAATTGATATTTCACTTCACTGAAACGGGCAATATCATTTTCATTCAGGTTAAGCTTGATTGAAACCCGTTCGGTTTTACGTGCTGTTTTAATCCGGGTTTGAAAGCGTTCCAGGTCTTCTTCGGTCAGTTCCAGAATCGGTTTCAGGCGTTCGAGCGTTTGATCGATATCCTGTACGTCGGCACGACTTAAAGTGGCAGTAAATACTGGATAGTTATCGGCCAGCAACACGCCGTTACGGTCATAAATATAACCACGCGCTGGCGGCAAAGGTTGTAGACGAATCCGGTTCTCATCAGAAGCTGTAGTAAAGCTTTCAAAGTTGAACAGTTGCAAATAGGCATAGCGGCTGACCAGCAGCAGCATAAAGAAAATGACAATCCCCATGGAAATCAAGACTCGACTGCGATAGATGCGCTTTTCTTGTTGTGCGTTTTTTAAAGGAAAGTGCTGCTTCATACGCGATCGACTTAAGACCTGAGAGTGGTAGAAAAGAATCAAAGTGGAGTATTCTAACGCAACTGCACTTGATTTGATAATGAAAAACTGCCCTTACAATCAGTTCCTTTAAGCTTTGACTTTGCAGACATTAAAATTGTAAAGTGCTGTATATAAGAGTTGTGATAATTCTGCTAGAGTAAAATCTAATAAAAATAGGGCTATACCAAAAACTATAATTAAGGAAGATGGTGAAGGAATGAACAAGGTTTACCCTTTGTTAGCGTTTGCATTGTGGGCGAACGGGGCTTATGCACATGATCAGATTAATAATACTGCAACCAAAATAGAGCCTGCTCAGGCAAAAGCCTTTAATGTGGGTGTTGGTTTTACCCAGAAATTACTGCATTTAAATACCGAATGGGTGAACCCTTATGGGATTGCTTATGTGAAAGGTGGTGTTTTTCTGGATGATGATCGTACGATTGGCGGTCAGGCAGGCTTTCGTTATCCTGCACATCTCACCGGCAAAGACAAAAATGGTTATTATGTCGGGGTTTATGCCGGGCATATCGACAGCAAACAGGTTGATGGCGAATATGAAGGCCGTTTAGGTGCTGGCGTTGATTTGGCCTATGTTTTGCTTAGTTCAGAACGGATCAGCAGTTTTAGTATCGGGATCGGTGCCGGAGAGAAACTCGAAGACCGAAATGGTCGTGCTGTGGCTGAAACAGAACCCCGGCTACAATTTTCCTATACTTTAAGTATCGGTTTATAGACAAAATATTCGACCTTATTAATATGTGTATTCTGTGAACAAAAAATTAAATATGGAAGTTATGCATGCTTGAGTACGTCAACGAGTTGTGGCAAACCTTTGTAAACCGCCCGGATTTTTGGGCTGTGCTCAGCATTATTCCAGTGACTGCATTTGTAACCTGGGCTCACGTCTGGATGGCGCTGAAAATGGTCTTTTATCCGATCAATTTTTGGGGTTTCCATCTGGGGCCTTTGCCTGTGGGCTGGCAAGGGATTGTGCCACGCAAAGCTGGACGTATTTCAGGCATTATTACCGATAACACACTGTCGAAATTAGGCTCCATTCGCGAATTTTTACAGGCGATGGATCCGGATGATATGGCACGCATCATCGGCGAGCAGGTCGGTTTCGAACTGGAACATCTGATTGATGAAGTGATGATGGATCGCAATGCGGTGCTCTGGGAAAACCTGCCTTTTGCTATTAAGCGCAGAATTTATGCACAAGCGCAAAAACAGATGCCGGCAATTTTGCGTGAATTAGTGACTGAGCTGACCATGAACGTCGAGTCACTGGTAGATATGCGTGAAATGGTAGTGAGCCAGATGGAAGGCGACCGTCGCTTGATGGTGCGTATGTTCCTGAAAGTGGGTCAAAAAGAGATCAACTTTATCTGGCATATCAGTGCCCTCATCGGGATGTTCTTTGGTATTTTTCAGATGATTGTCTGGTTTGTAGTGCCGTGGCACTGGACTGTACCGTTCTGGGCTGCGATCTGGGGCTTTTTGACCAACTGGATCGCGATCTGGATGGTCTTCAATCCGCTCTATCCACACCCGGTGAAGTACCCGCAATTCTTTGCTCGCACCACAAACCGCAAGTTTCCATGGATCAAACCGGTGATTCCTCGTATCGGCACCTATAACATACAAGGCGCATTTATGAAACGTCAGGATGAAGTCTCTGACGTCTTCGCAAGTGTAGTCACAGAAGATCTGATTACGTTAAAATCGATCATGACCGAGATGATGTATGGTGGCAGAAAAGATAAAACCCGCCGCATTATCAAACGTCATATTAATGAAATTATGGAAACACCCCTGGTTAGAACCTCTTTACAGCTGTCTTTAGGACCAAAAGAGTATGCAAAGCTCAAGACAGACTTGATCGATCGCTCGATTGAAATTACGATGGTGCCTGTATGCGACCCAGCATTTAATGCGAGCCGTGCACAGAAAATCTATCAAATGTTTAGAGACCGCATACGTGAGTTGACTCCGAAGGAGTTTCAGAATCTTTTACGTCCTGCATTTCAGGAAGATGAATGGATTCTGATTTTATTGGGTGGGGTAACCGGTTTTGTCGCGGGTTTAATCCATTTGTTTGTGGCTTTCTTATAATGAGATGTCGGGGGACACAATCGGGTGATTGTGGTCGCGGCGTCATACATATTGTTTAAATGAGGATGTTTATATATGCGCATTATCTTACTCGGACCACCTGGAGCAGGTAAAGGTACACAAGCTCAGTTGATCTGTAAGCGCTACAATATCCCACAAATTTCAACCGGTGATATGCTCCGTGCTGCAATTCGTGAAGGAACTGAATTAGGTCTACAAGCTAAAAGTGTCATGGACAATGGCGGTTTGGTTTCTGATGAGTTGATCATTGGTCTGGTGAAAGAGCGCATTGCGCAACCTGACTGTGTAAATGGCTGCATTTTTGATGGTTTCCCGCGTACTATTCCTCAAGCAGAAGCTTTGGAAAATGAAGGCATCACTATTGATCACGTGATTGAAATTGATGTACCAGATGAAGAAATCGTACAACGTCTTTCTGGCCGTCGTCAGCATCCTGCATCTGGCCGTGTCTATCACATCGTTTACAACCCGCCAAAAGTGGAAGGTAAAGATGACGAAACGGGTGAAGATCTGGTTCAACGTCCTGATGACCAGGAAGCAACCATTCGTAAGCGTCTAGGTTCTTACCATACTGAAACCGAGCAACTGGTTGGTTTCTACCAAGGCCGTGCAGCGTCTGGTGAAAATGCACCAACTTATGACAAGCTAAATGGTTTACGTCCAATCGATGAAGTTCAAACTGATCTTTTCGCGATTCTGGATCAGGCAAAATAATCGGCTGACGATGATTTTGACAATCGGAGAGCCCTAAGTCATATTAGGGCTCTTTTTTATTGCGTATTTGAACAGGGTACTTGTTGCTATGAAATTTGGCGTATTGGTGTTGATGGTAGTCTTTCTGGCAGTATTGGTAGGTCTGTTCTATTTCAGTTTTAAAATGCTCAACAAAGTACGTCAGGAAGAACGTGCTGAAAATGCAGCAAAGCGACCTGAGCGCCAGCTCCATCCAAAATTACAAGCCGAACTTGAACAGCGCAAGCAGCAGGAAAAGGCTGAACAAGATCAGGATAAATAATCCATAATAGTTCAGCTCAGCTAAGAATTTGGTTTGAACGAAAAGCACTCTTCTCATAGTCGATAAAAATAGGTGACACATTGGTCACCTATTTTTATCCCAGCTTGATCACGCCGTTCTATTCAGCAAGCTCAATATTTTTCACTGCAATTTGGCGGGCTGCACCAAATTCAAACCGATCCGGCCAGTTACACACATCGGATACTACACATTCATGACATTTCGGTTTGCGCGCAATACACGTATAACGACCGTGTAAAATCAGCCAGTGATGTGAATCAATGATAAATTCCTTGGGAATGACTTTGACCAGACGGTGTTCAACTTCCAACACATTTTTGCCAACCGCTAGTCCGGTACGGTTACCTACCCGGAAAATATGGGTATCAACCGCCATGGTCGGCTGACCAAAGGCCGTATTCAGTACCACATTCGCCGTTTTACGACCTACACCCGGCAGGGCTTCAAGATCCGCACGATTATCCGGTACGATGCTGTTGTGCTTCTGAATCAGCATCTCGCAGGCCTTAATCACGTTGACCGCTTTCGAGTTATATAAACCAATGGTCTTGATATATTCCTTCAAGCCGTCCACACCTAGCGCATAAATGGCTTCCGGTGTATTAGCGACTGGAAAGAGTTTGTCTGTGGCTTTGTTGACGCTGACATCGGTAGCTTGAGCAGAGAGCGTGACCGCGACCAGTAATTCAAAGGGATTGGAATAATTCAGCTCGGTTTTTGGGTTAGGCCGCTGTTCACGCAGGCGTTCAAAAAAGGTCTGAATCTGCTTTTTGGTCATGTTTTTAACGGGCTTGGCCTTTGCTGTGGTCATGTTCTATCCCTGTAAAGCCTGTAATTGCTGTGTCAGTTCTTCCAGTTGGGTACGTTTTCGAGCATCTTCACGAACCGAAAGCTGTTTTTCCAGTTTTTTAATTTGGGTACGTAGTTTTGCCAGTTCAATCGTGGTCTTGGAATCGAGGGCTACAGGCGCATTCGCTGGCTTGTTCACCACTTCAATCACGGGAAGTTGCTCATTTAACGCAGAGAAACGGGCAAACAGGGCCGTATCAATTTCTGCACGGACCACAGGCCCCTTACGATCGCTACGCCGTTTTTCTTCACGCTGGATGTGCGCATAGTAACGCTGACGTAAATCATCCTGTTCCGCAATGCGCTGTACTTCAGTCGGCAAAGGTTGTTGATCTTCAACCAAATCGATGCAGTCTACCGGACAGGGCGGGATACATAGTTCACAGCCGGTACAGAGGTCGGTCAGAATGGTATGCATCAGTTTACCAGAACCAATAATCGCATCGACTGGGCAGGCGCTAATACATTTGGTACAGCCAATACATTCATCTTCACGAATTACGGCTTTGATGCGCTGAGGTCGACCATCGGCTTGAACTGGCCAGACACTTTCTTCAGCTTGAAGTTTAGGACGATTTAATAATGCAGCCAAAGCATCGGCAACAGGCTGTCCGCCCGGCACACATTTATTGGCATTTTCCCCCTCAGCAATCGACTGGGCATAAGGTAAACATCCATCACGGTGACCGCAGAGTCCACATTGGGTTTGAGGGAGTAAAGCGTCAATCGATTGGACCAGAGAAATGGGCGAATTCATGTATAACCAGCGTTACTCATGGCAAGCATGAGAGAGTAAGTGAAACAAAATATGTCGATTCATCAATTTTAACATATTTTTAAACTCCTAAGTCGTGCGCAATTAAGGGTCAACTTGTGCCTTATTATTAGGCATAAATCTGAATGTAAGCCTTGATTCGATTGGCATTTCCTGACATAGAAAAAATTTTCATAATCAATATAAATATTTGTTATCAAATTAATTTTAAAGTATTTTCAAAAAAAGTATTGTAGATTAGTTACAAAAGATATTTAATATTTTGCGCCAAAATTTAACATTGATTGTAAATTTGACCAATTTTGATCCATTTTCTGCTGAGGATTAAGCGTTGAAATACAACACACTTAATGAGTTCCTAGATTACGTAAAATCACGTGATGCACATCAACCAGAATTTCTTCAAGCTGTAGAAGAAGTGATGACCAGTTTGTGGCCGTTCATTGAAAAGAACCCACAATACGCAGCACATGGTTTACTAGAACGTCTAGTTGAGCCAGAACGTGCGATCCAGTTCCGAGTTTCTTGGGTAGATGACCAAGGTCAGACTCAAGTAAACCGTGCGTTCCGCGTACAGTACAACTCAGCGATCGGTCCATTTAAAGGTGGTATGCGTTTCCACCCTTCAGTGAATCTTTCAATCCTAAAATTCTTAGGCTTTGAGCAAACATTTAAAAATGCTTTAACCACACTTCCTATGGGTGGCGGTAAAGGCGGTTCTGATTTTGACCCTAAAGGCAAATCAGAAGGCGAAATCATGCGTTTCTGTCAGGCTTTAATGATCGAGCTGTATCGTCACCTTGGTGCGAACACAGATATCCCTGCAGGTGATATTGGTGTAGGCGGTCGTGAAGTGGGCTACATGGCCGGCATGATGAAAAAATTAAGTAACGATACGGCATGTGTATTCACTGGTAAAGGTTTAACTTTCGGTGGTTCATTGGCACGTCCGGAAGCAACGGGTTACGGTACTGTGTATTTCGCTGAGGAAATGCTTAAGTCTCGTGGCGAAAGCTTCAAAGATAAAGTCGTTGCGATTTCAGGTTCTGGTAACGTTGCGCAATATGCTGCTGAAAAAGCAATGTACCTCGGTGCGAAAGTGGTTTCACTTTCTGACTCTGCCGGTACAGTTCACGTTAAAGACGGTTTCACTGAGGCGCTTCTTGCTGAAGTCATGGAACTTAAAAATGTAAAACGTGGCCGTATTTCAGAATTCGCGTCTAAACATGGTTTCGAATATCTTGAAGGACAACGTCCTTGGGGTATCAAGTGTGATATCGCATTGCCATGTGCGACTCAAAACGAACTTGATGCAGACGACGCTGCTCAGCTTCTTGCAAACGGTGTAATCTGTGTGGCTGAAGGTGCGAACATGCCTTCTACGCTTGAAGCGGTTGAGAAATTCGTTGAAGCGAAAATTCTTTATGCGCCAGGTAAAGCATCAAATGCAGGTGGTGTGGCAACTTCTGGTCTGGAAATGTCTCAAAACGCATTGCGTTTAGGCTGGACTTTCGAAGAAGTTGATGAGCGTTTACACGCAATCATGAAAGAAATTCACCGTAACTGTGTGAAATTCGGTACTAAAGAAGACGGTACTGTGAACTATGTTGACGGTGCGAACATTGCTGGCTTCGTAAAAGTTGCTGATGCAATGCTTGCTCAAGGCGTATTCTAAGTCTGACTTAGTCTAAGCTGAAAAAACCGGGGCTGTTGCCCCGGTTTTTTTATATCTGGTATTTTTAGCCTTAAAGAGCACCCTTAACTATTTCACGCTCAACCGCCATATCAAAAATATAGGCATATTTCGATTGATCAGCTGCCGGATGCTTAATTTCAAAACGTTTGACCCGAATAATCTGCCGCTCATTCTGTGAATGCTGAAAACCTTCGATCTGGTCATAGAATAAAGTCCAGTCCTTATCCACCTGAGTTTTCAGGCCATTCTGATCATATTTCACTTCTTTGACTTGCAAGCAACTTTGTTGGACCACGCCGGTACAGGGTTTAGTGTCAGGAGCAATTTCCAGAAAAATTGTTTCAGCCTGACCTTGGTATTTGGTTTCCGGAGTCATTTTCCCGATAAATTCATAGGTTTGACCATTTGCGGCCATCAACGTCAGGGTCGGCTTGTCAGGATCTGTGGTATTGAGCGTAAAAGGAATGTCACGCTTCTGTAAAAGTTGGCTGACAAAACGTTCCTGCTCCATCAATGCTGCATCACAGGCCATTTCAGTGCCTATAACTTCGCTGGTGGTGATGATATTGTTTTTGACTGACCAGGTCGTCCCGAGTCCATTACAGCCCGTCACGGCGCTTAGCCGGCCTTGAGCGTTGAAACTAAGTACGATTGGTCGTTCTAGTCCACGATTCAGTTCCCAGTGATAGGCTGGAAGAATCTGATCTGCATTTTTTTGTTGGATGGTGGCCACCGCACTATCTCCAGCTCGTTGAATATCACTGGACTGACAGGCTGCAAAAGTTAAAGGCAATAATGCCAGCACAATAAATTTTAATTTCATGGACTTATAATGAAGTATATAAAGTTCAAACAATAATAATGCATGTATTGCAAAAAAATATGGATACATTTCGCAGCTTTGAGTTGAAAAATGTATCCATCATTAAGGTTTTAGCGCTGAAGTAAGATTAATCGAAGCGGTAAATATCCATACCGAGTGAACCCATGGTGAAACTGCTATGTACCAGACTAAAACGCTGACCTGTGCCCATCGCAAAGAAAATTGGAGCAAAATGTTCTAACGTTGGATGATTCCGTGCCATATGCGGAATATTGGACCAGTCCAGGACCGCGTCATAATCGCTATGCGTCAGTTTATGCACCACAAAATTACGGAAGCCTGAGGCCCATTCGGGTACATCAGCAGCCGATCCATCCCAAGACAGTTCACGTAAATTATGGGTAATACTGCCTGAACCAATCAGCAGGATTTGCTGTTCACGTAAAGGTGCGAGACTTTGACCAATCTGATAAATCTCATCCGCACTCATCGACATGGGTAAGGAAATTTCTACCACGGGAATGTTGGTATCTGGATACATATGTAGCAGCGGCATCCATACCCCATGATCACGCGGACGAGTACTGTTGGCATGTGCAGAAAAGCCGGCATTGGCCAGCAAGCCTAAGACTTTCTCGGCCAATTCAGGATTTCCCGGTGCAGGGTAGCGTAATTGATAAAGTTCAGGCGGGAAACCACGAAAATCATGCCAAGTTTCTGGGCGAATTGCGCTACTGACTTCCAACGCATCACTTTCCCAATGCGCAGACATCACAATAATCGCTTCCGGGCGTGGGAGATTTTCGCTCAAACGATGCAAGGCAGGACCCACTTGCTCAGGATTCAGCGCCAGCATAGGAGAGCCATGAGAAATAAATAAGCCGGGCAACGTTTGTAAGTTCATAATTCAAACCACATCTGGAAAGATGCCTCAATAATGCATGAAAAATAGAAATAAGAGCAGGAGATATTATTCAACAAAACGTTGCATATAAAGAACGCTTCAGCAAAATCATTAGCCTGCCCGATGATAAGGATGGTTGTTATTGATGCTCATGGCACGATAAAGCTGCTCGATCAGCATGACACGTACCAGTGGATGCGGCAGGGTTAACTTGGAAAGTGACCAGTGCCATGCAGCAGCTTTACGCACGGCTTCTGAGTGACCATCCGGCCCGCCAATCGCAAGTGCTACATCATTGCCTTCCAGCATCCAGCCTTTCATGGTTTCAGCCAGTTTTTCGGTACTGAATTCACGTCCGCCCACTTCAAGCGCAATCAGGGTTTCATTCTGCTTGAGCGCATTTAAAATACTGTCGCCCTCAATATTACGGTATTTCAGAATATCCGCTTCAGAATCATTTTTCCCGCGCTTGGCCATCGGCAGTTCAATAATCTGGGTCTGTACAAAAGGCTGAATACGTTTGAAATAATCTTCAAAACCAGTCAGCACCCACGCTGGCATTTTTTGACCAATGGTCAGGATACGGATTTTCATACAGACAGATCAATAATTGGATACCTCATTATAACGATCAAACAACATGAAGTTGAGCAGGGAAACAAATTGAAATTGAAATGAGAGATTTAGTGTTGCTTTAATGTCCGTAGTTCAAGTATCCGCTTGATAAAGGAATGGAATAATAATAAATGCGGAACAGTGTCATGATAAAAGGATGTTGTACTGTGCTGCTGTTACTGATAGGCCTCATGGGGCCTAGTCTCTGTGCAGCCAATTCGAGCAAAAATGCTCAGGTCTCTCATCTGGAATTATTTTTTAGCCAGATCATGAGTGTTGATGAATACCGAAATTATAAAAATCTGAAAGAGCTGAATCGGGTATCTGCCTGGATTAAAGGGCAGATGCAGCGCTTTGGCATCCCATGCCAGTTTCAGGTCTATGTGGTCAATAACCTGAGTTACCGAAATGTCATCTGTAATTTGGATACTCAAGCAAAGACCAAAATGGTGATGGGAGCGCATTATGATGTCTTTAGTACCCAAAAAGGTGCCGATAATAATGCCTCAGGGGTAGCGGGTTTACTGGAAACGGCAAGACTACTCGCTTTACAAAAATCCAAGCTCAAACATAATGTCGAATTTGCTTTCTATACGCTTGAAGAGCCGCCTTTTTTCAAGACAGAACATATGGGTAGTTATATGCATGCCAAATCTTTAAAAAAGCAGAAGCAGAAAATTAAGGGCGTGGTGATTCTGGATTCGATTGGCTATTTTGATGAACATCAGGTGCAGAGCTATCCCGTCGGATTAAAATGGATTTATCCACGACATGGTAATTTCATTGCAACGATCGGGCATTTAGCATCGACTGGCCTGACTGGAGATTATTGTGCTGCTATGCAGCGTTTTAACCGTCTGGAGTGTCAGCGTTTTGTCAGCCCAAGTTTTGCTCAGGATATGAATTTTTCTGGTTATCTGAATTATGCCAAATTCAACTATTCGACCATGCTGATTACCGATACTGCGAGTTATCGTAATCCTTATTACAATACCGAATTGGATACTTTAGACAAGCTTGATCTGAACAAGATGACTCATGTGGTGGATGGGCTGGTTGATATGGCACTACAGCCATAACTCAATTGCTTTATTTAATAACTCAATAAAAAACCCTGCCGAAGCAGGGTTTTTTATACGAAGCATCAGGTCTTAATGACGCGCTGCTTTCGCTTCTTCTTTGGTTTTCACAATCGGTGCTTTAACCAGAGCTTTTGGCAAAGAAGTCAATGCCAGCGGTAAAATCTCATCAATCGATTTTACTGCTTTAATCTCTAGACCTTCTTTGACATTTTCTGGAATTTCCGCCAGGTCACGTACGTTTTCCTGTGGAATGAACACCAACTTGATGCCACCACGATGGGCTGCAAGCAGTTTTTCTTTCAAACCACCGATACGCAATGCACGGCCGCCCAGACTGGTTTCACCTGTCATCGCGATATCCGGACGAATCGGGATACCCGTGAAAGCAGATACCAATGCTGTAGTCAAAGCCAAACCTGCCGATGGACCATCTTTCGGTGTTGCGCCTTCAGGTAAATGCACATGCACGTCGGTTTCTTCAAAGCGCGAGGCTTCGATGCCGAGTTCATCCGCACGGGTACGCACTACAGTCATCGCAGCGGTAATCGATTCTTTCATGACATCGCCAAGAGAACCGGTGGTAATGAACTTGCCTTTACCTGGGACTGCTGCAACTTCAATGGTCAGTAATTCACCGCCGACAGAAGTCCAAGCCAGACCATTTACACGGCCAATTTGCGCTTCTTCTTCCGCCATACCGTAGTCAAATTTATGTGGACCCAAGTAATCTGGAAGATTTCCTGCGGTCACTTCAACCTGAAGGTTTTTGGCTTTCTTGCTAACCGCTTCTTTTACCACTTTACGTGCAATTTTTGACACTTCACGTTCAAGGTTACGAACACCGGCTTCACGAGTATAACGGCGCACGATGTCACGAATCGCCTCTTCATGCACGGTCAATTCTTTGGCACGTAGACCATTGTTCTTGATTGCTTTAGGAACAAGGTAACGATCCGCAATATTTACTTTCTCTTCTTCGGTATAACCCGGAAGACGAATCACTTCCATACGGTCCAGCAGCGCCTCAGGAATGTTCATACTGTTTGCGGTACAGATAAACATCACTTCAGACAGGTCCAGATCCAGATCCAAGTAATGATCACTGAACTTGTTGTTCTGTGATGGATCAAGTACCTCAAGCATCGCAGAAGCCGGATCGCCACGGTAGTCTTGCGCCATCTTGTCGATTTCATCGAGCAAGAATAACGGGTTTTTTACGCCCACTTTAGTCAATGACTGCACAATTTTACCTGGCATCGCACCGATATAGGTACGACGGTGACCGCGAATTTCCGCTTCATCACGTACGCCGCCCAGCGCCATACGCACGAACTCACGACCAGTTGCTTTAGCAATTGATTCACCGAGTGAAGTTTTACCGACACCTGGAGGACCAACCAGACACAGAATCGGGCCACGCAATTTTTTCACGCGTGACTGAACTGCCAGATATTCCACAATGCGATCTTTGACATCGTCCAGACCATAGTGGTCTGCATCCAGAATTTCCTGTGCTTTGTTCAGGTTAATGCTGACTTTGCTGGCTTTATTCCACGGTGTATCTAGAATCACTTCCAGATAGTTGCGTACCACAGCAGCTTCACTCGAAGCAGGCTGCATCGCTTTCAGCTTGCGGAACTCGTTTTCAGCTTTCTTGCGTACATGCTCAGGCAAATCTGCTTCAGCAAGACGTTTTTCGATTTCAGCGACATCATCTTCCGCGCCGCCGTTCATATCAGAAAGCTCGCGCTGAATGACTTTCATTTTTTCATTCAGGAAGTATTCGCGCTGGTTCTTTTCCATCTGACGTTTAACAGAGTCATGCAGGGTTTGCTCAATCTGTTGTTCTTCAGACTGTTGCAATAGATAAGTCATCAACTCAGTCAAATGCGCTTCGAATTCGTCATGTTCCAGGAATTTCTGTTTGACATCAATATTCAATGGAACACGGGTTGCGACGAAGAACAATAACTGTAATAGATCTTCAATTTTGTTGGCTGCGGTGATCAGTTCACGCGCATTACGAAGTTTCGCTTCTGCATATTGAGCGAAAAGCGCACGTAATTCCTGCAAGCGCACAGCTTGGGTATCTGCATCGACGCTCACCGTCATTGGGCTGAGTTCATGCTCTGCTGTCAGATACTCAGTTTCGTCAATGATGGTTTTCAGTTTGGCACGATGCAGGCCTTCAATCAGGACTTTAATACAGTTTTCATCATTTTCGTGATTCACAACTTGCACAATCTTCGCGACAGTACCGTATTGATATAAATTGTCGTGATCAATTTCTTCTGTAAGCGAATCTTTTTGCGCAACTACAAATACTAGATTGTCACTGTTACGAGCCACATCAACTGCATTGATCGATTTTTCACGACCGACAAACAGCGCAATTTGCATATGCGGATAAACCACCACATCACGCAGCGCCAAAAGGGGTAGTACACTTGGAACCTGAGGCTCTAAGGTTTCTTGATTCATAATAATTTCAGACATGAGCACTCCTAATGAGTGACAACGGTGTTGCCATGCTTTTAATAGTGATGGGTAATTTTAAAAATACAAGGGCAGTTAAGATTAAATTGTATGAAAAATGACTAATTATGTGATTTTAAAGTAGTTAGCAAGGGTAAAATTACAAAATTATCGTTTGAACTTTATAAAAACTGTCGGGGTGATTAAAGCATCAAGGGGCTGATCCCATGTTTCACGTTTTAACGGCTGTGCCAGCAGTTGAAAGTCATGTGCCAGCCCCAGACGAAATGGACGCCCGGGCGCAGAAGCCAAGGTTCGATCATAAAAACCGCCGCCCATCCCAATCCGGGTGCCTGAAGTGTCACAGGCCAGCAGTGGCATGAGCAATAGATCCAGTTTGGAAACATGCACACCACGAGTGCTCATGGGCTCGCGCATACCCAGCCGATGATGAGCAAAGCGCTTGTTATGATATTGATGCTGACTGATTCGAATCCAGACCAGCTGCTGATTCATGTCGCAAATCGCTGGGAGATACACCTGTTTGCCCAGTTTAAAACAGCGTTCAATAATCGCCTGGGTCTGAATCTCCCCAAAAGCATGCAAATACAGGCCAATATGTTGGGCGTGAATAAATTCTGGACTGCGGATCAGGCGGTTTAGAACTTTTTGTGCGGATTGCCTTTGCTCAAATTTAGAGAGATGACGACGCGTTTTACGAAGGTATCTTCTTAATTCCTGAATGGTCATAGGGCAAAAAGCATATGCAACAAATTTGTGCTCTAGTCTAAGTGGGAATTCTGGAAAAGTAAAAAATAATTGTAAGCTGCAATTTTATATTATTCCGTATCTGCTGATTTAAATTTAGCTAATTTGTCACCAGTTTCAAAGTTAAAAAACAGTTGCATCACTGGTTGTTAAAATGTGTTGAAACGGTCAATTTATTTTTTTTGATTCACGATTTTCCAAGCAATCAATTGTTCAGTGACAAACTCTGGAAATGCATGAGTTTAAGCACTTTGAAACAGCTTTCGATCAATAAAAATACAATTCTAAAGTAGGTTTATTCTGTTTTTGGTGAAAGATAGACAAGGGATCATATAACTATTCTCGACCGATATATGGGACACATTGGACTTAGGCAGAACGCGTAAGACCTAAATCAATGGAGATTGAAGATGATGAATATTGCGAAGAATACCGTCTGCCTTTGGTACGATGACGATGCCGAAGGTGCAGCACGATTTTATGCAGAAACCTTTCCAGGCTCCTCAGTTGGCGCGATCAACCTTGCCCCTGGAGATTATCCCTCTGGGAAAGAAGGTGATGTCATTACGGTCGAATTTACAGTAATGGGCGTTGCCTGCATCGGGTTGAACGGTGGTCCTGGTTTTCAGCATAATGAAGCATTTTCATTTCAGGTGGCGACTGAAGACCAAGAAGAAACAGACCGATACTGGAATGCCATTGTTGGCAATGGCGGTCAGGAAAGCGAGTGTGGATGGTGTAAAGACAAGTGGGGTATTTCCTGGCAGATTACGCCAATGGTCCTCATCAACGCCTGTAACAGTCCTGACCGTGCTGCGGCCAAGCGCGCATTTAATGCGATGATGACCATGAAGAAAATTGACATCTCCGTGATCGAAGCAGCATTTCGTGGTTAAGCGCCAAAGATATTGTCTTTCATTGCAGTTGATATTGCTGTGTAGCGCAATTTCACTGCAATAGTTAAATCTTCTCCTTTCTTTTGATCAACTCAAATTATCCCTCAACTCTATAAGGATACGTTACAAAAATTACAGATTAATCCAACTTGATCTGAACCTAAATCCAATTTCTTCATGATGATTCAAGGAGAATGTGCCATGAATTTTCCTCAATTACTGCTTATGGCGGGATGGGTCGCGCTGTCTGCACCTGCCGCTTTAGCCGTTGAACCGCCCATGTCGGGCAAAGCCAGCTCAGGCGCAGCTTCATCTGCTGCCGATAAGAAAGCCATTGCAAGTGCCATGACTGCTGCACCTAAGAAAGTAGCCGCTGCAGCCACGATTGTCGCTGTCGGTGCAGATGGCAAAATACGTACCTTGCGCAAGGGCAATAATGGTTTTACCTGTATGCCTGATAATCTGACCACTCCAGGTCCAGACCCAATGTGTATGGATCAGGCCGCTCTAGAATGGGCAGAAGCCTGGATGGGGAATAAACAGCCCACAGTTGGAAAAGTAGGCTTCATGTATATGCTGGCAGGTGGTACGGATGCCAGTAATGTCGATCCCTATGCCAAGAAGCCTACTGCGGGCAATCATTTGGTCAAAACGGGTCCCCATGTCATGATCGTTGGTGCTGAAGCTCGTTTCTATGATATGTATCCTAAACATACGCAACCGGATACCGCTGTGCCTTATGTCATGTGGTCTGGGACGCCTTATCAGCACTTAATGATTCCTGTGAAGTAATGAATTACCGCAATGACAAATGCACGCTGATTCAACCTTTCAATTCAGGTATTTAATACACTCAATTTTTATGACTGTCCTAAGCTATAAATAGAATAGTTTACTTAGAAGCTCATCGAAAGATGGGCTTTTATATGAGCATTGCAAAAGCTGAAATGATGCAGATCATGCAATATGAGTTCCAGAATAATTTTTGCACTGAATTGAAAACAGGCTGAACCAAAAACAACCATTCAATGAAATTCTCCCTAATTTATACATCTTAAATTTTATTAAAACATTGAAAATAAAGTAAAAATTAAACTGGCATAAGTTCTGCATAACTGTATTCAAACTTGGATACAAGATTGGATACAGAATGCTTCATCAGAAAATGATCGGCTGGACAGTCCCAGCATGCCGCGATGCCGATCAGCAAAAAATGCTTCCACTTAATAACTTGGCTCAATTCATTGCCCGACTTGAGGGGAATGAACCTGCCTGGATTTCGGTTAGGACTGCTGCATATCTTATTCAAACAAAAATTGATGTATTCAAAAAACTGTATTTCGGACTGTATGTATCAGAGGCTGCCAGAGATCAGTGACGGCGGTAGGCTTATATGCAGCAGCTTAATCAAAAAAAATAGATCAATTCGGCAGATTCAGAAAATAGATAAAATAACAGAGGATTCATATGTTTAAGACTGTATTGATTGCAAACCGCGGCGAAATTGCTGTTCGCGCCATTCGCACATTAAAAAAAATGGGTGTAACCAGTGTCGCCGTTTATTCAGAAACAGATCGTTATGCACAGCATGTGATTGATGCAGATATTGCAGTGTCCTTAGAAGGGACCAAACCTGGCGATACCTATTTGAGTATCGAAAAATTGATTGCTGCAGCCAAAAATACCGGGGCCGAAGCAATTTTCCCAGGTTATGGTTTTCTGTCAGAAAGTGCTGACTTTGCCCGTGCCTGCGAAGAAAATAATATTGCCTTTATGGGGCCAACAGCTCAACAGATTCTGGAGTTTGGTTTAAAACATCGTGCCCGTGAACTTGCTGCAGCTGCCAATGTACCCATGACTCCTGGTACAGGTCTGCTAAATAGTCTGGATGAAGCCTTAACTGAAGCTGAAAAAATTGGCTATCCGGTTATGCTTAAAAGCACAGCAGGCGGTGGCGGAATTGGCTTGACCCGTTGTGATGATGCAGACGCACTTCGGGAGGCTTATGAAAGTGTAAAACGTCTGGGCGAACAGTTCTTTAAAGATGCCGGAGTATTTTTAGAGTGCTTTATCGATCGGGCCCGTCATGTCGAAGTTCAGATTTTTGGAGATGGACAGGGACAGGTCGCGGCTTTGGGGGAACGCGACTGTTCACTACAGCGCCGTAATCAGAAAGTCGTAGAAGAAACGCCGGCTGCCCATTTACCTGAAGCGACGCGGCAAAAACTGCATCAGGCGGCAGTTGAGTTAGGGCAATCGGTGAAATATCGCAGTGCCGGTACGGTTGAGTTTATTTACGATGCAGCACGTGACGAGTTTTATTTCCTTGAAGTGAATACCCGTTTGCAGGTGGAGCATCCGGTGACTGAAATGGTGACCGGTTTAGACCTGATTGAATGCATGTTGAAAGTTGCAGCAGGTGATACTCTGGATTGGAAGCATCTAAGCAGTATTCAGCCTCAAGGTGCAGCGATTGAAGTACGCATCTATGCCGAAGATCCAGTGAAAAATTTCCAGCCGAGTCCAGGGATTTTGACCGATGTCTTTTTTCCGGAAAATGTCCGGGTTGATACCTGGGTGAGTACCGGAACTGAAATTTCCCAATACTTTGACCCGATGATTGCCAAGATTATTGTGCATGCTGAAGATCGTGATACTGCCATTCATACGCTTAAATCAGCTTTAGCTGAAACTCGCCTGAATGGTATTAGTACCAATCTGGATTATGTGCATACTGTTATTTCAGATCCACGTTTTGAACAGATGCAGATCTGGACACGCATGCTGGATGATTTCAAATATGTGCCGAATGTGATTGAGGTGATTCAGCCGGGTACACAAAGTTCGATTCAGGATTATCCGGGTCGTGTCGGGTATTGGGATATTGGTGTACCGCCTTCAGGCCCAATGGATGATTATGCCTTCCGGCTGGCCAATAAAATTGTTGGGAATGTCGAGGCCGCCGCCGGGTTTGAATTTACCCTGCAAGGTCCAATCCTCAAATTTCATGCAGAAAATATCATTGCTTTAACTGGCGCACCTTGTCCGGTAAGTCTGGATGATGAAGCAGTAAATTTCTGGCAGCCTATTCAGGTAAAAGCAGGCCAAACCCTAAAAATTGGACAGGTTGAATCTGGATGCCGGACCTACCTGGCTGTACGAAATGGTCTGAATGTGCCGGAATATCTGGGTAGCCGTTCTACCTTTGCTTTAGGTAATTTTGGTGGACATGCAGGCCGAGTGTTACGGGCTGGTGACATGATTAAGATGGTGAATCCTGAGCTGCCGGCCGATGGTCTACCTTTAGCGATTGCAGAACCTGAAGCTTTGGCAACAGCTCTGATTCCAAGTTATGGCAAGGAATGGAAAATTGGTGTGCTCTATGGCCCGCATGGCGCTCCTGATTTCTTTAAAGCTGAATATATTGAGGAGTTTTTTGCATCAAGCTGGAAAGTGCATTTTAACTCGAACCGGTTGGGTATCCGTTTAACCGGACCGACGCCAAGCTGGGCGCGTGAAAATGGCGGTGAAGCGGGTCTGCATCCATCCAATGTACATGACTGTGAATATGCCATTGGTGCAATCAACTTTACCGGTGATTTCCCCGTAATTCTTGCCAAAGATGGTCCGAGCCTGGGCGGTTTCGTTTGTCCGGTGACCATTGCCAAAGCTGAACTCTGGAAAATTGGTCAACTAAAAGCCGATGACACGATTAGCTTCTATCCAATCTCGGTAGAACAGGCCAATGCGCTGGAGCGGCAGCAAATTCAAACCCTCCAAAACTTTGCCAAGGCAGAGATGACCCATGAGGCTGAAATCGTGGCAGTTCAGGCAGAAAGTATCCTGGCATTGCGTGAAGCTACGCCAGATGCACCAAAAGCTGTATATCGTCAGGCAGGTGACAGTTATATCTTGCTGGAATATGGTGACAACGTACTGGATTTGGCCCTGCGCCTGCGCGTACACCGATTAATGCAACTGATCCGTAAAGCTGATCTTGAGGGTATCCTGGAATTGTCACCTGGTGTGCGATCCTTGCAGATTAAATATGATGGTCTGCAATGTAGCCAGCAGCAACTGATTCACTTCCTGCTTGGTCTTGAAGAACAGATGGGCGATCTGCGTGACATTAAAATTCCTTCAAGAATTATCCATTTGCCTATGGCCTTTGAGGACTCAGCGACTCTGGGTGCGGTTGAGCGTTATCAGGAAAGTGTCTGTGCCAAGGCCCCATGGCTACCGAATAATGTCGATTTTATTCAGCGAATTAATGGTCTAAACACTCGTCAGCAAGTTAAAGACATTATTTTTGATGCCAATTATCTGGTTTTGGGGCTAGGAGATGTGTATCTGACCGCACCTTGTGCAGTGCCCATTGATCCGCGCCACCGTTTGCTCAGCTCGAAATATAACCCCGCGCGTACCTTTACTGCTGAAGGTACAGTCGGGATTGGTGGCATGTATATGTGCATTTACGGCATGGACTCACCGGGTGGCTATCAACTGATTGGCCGCACCGTGCCGATCTGGAACAAGTTTAAAAAGAACAAGCAGTTTGGCGATCAGCAATGGTTCTTACGCTTCTTCGACCAGATCAAATATTACGAAGTCACTGAGGCCGAACTGGATCAGTTCCGTGCTGATTTCGCCCATGGTCGGGCAGAAATTAAAATTGAGGAATGTAAGTTTGACTTTGCAGCATATCAGGATTTCCTTGCTGCAGAACAGGACAGTATTGCTGCTTTTAAAGCACAGCAGCAAGCTGCTTTTAGTGCGGAGGTGGAACGCTGGAAAGACGATTTTGATGCACCTGTAGAAATAGAAGTGCTGCAGGATGATACCGATTATAGCCAGTATGTCCCTCTCAACGCCTCTATGACTGGCAATATCTGGAAGATTTTTGTAGAAGCGGGGCAGATTGTGAAAAAAGGCGACACGGTGGCCATCATTGAAGCCATGAAAATGGAATTGCCGGTCTATGCTGACGATGATGGTATTGTTAAAGCGATTATCTGCCGTTCAGGTCAGACCGTGCATAGCGGTGAGCCACTGGTCTATATGGAGTAATGGATTCCACTTATGACACTTGTCCGCAATTCAGCCACTAAAGCGACAGGAAAAAGCTCAGACAATCTGTCTGAGCTGGTTTTCCAGAAAATTAAAAATGATATTTTTGATTTTAAGCTGATGCCGGGAGAGCGGTTTACCGAATCAGAGATTGCTGAAAGCTATGCCGTAAGCCGTACCCCCATTCGGCAAGCCTTATATCGTCTGCAGCAGGAAGGCTATGTGGATGTTCAGTTTAGAAGTGGCTGGCAAGTTCGACCACTAAACTTTAAAGCTTATGAAGAACTGTATGATCTGCGGATTTTGCTTGAGTGTTATGCAGTCGAACAACTGTGTCAGATGCCCAAAGACCAGTTGCAGGTTGCCTTGGCTGTTTTGATTAAAACCTGGTGTATTCAACCAGAACAATATATCTATGACCTCAGGCAGCTATCCGCACAAGATGAAGCATTTCATTGTCATTTGGTATTTGCAGCCGGCAATGCAGAAATGGCAAAAATTCACAGTGAGATCAGCGAAAAAATTCGGATCATACGCCGTCTAGATTTTTCCAAAGATTATCGGGTTACAGCGACCTATGCCGAGCATCAACAAATTTTAAAGGCGCTGCTTGCCCAAGATGCAGTCGCTTGTCTTTCTATATTAGAGGCTCATATTCGACACAGCCGTAATGAGGTAAAAAAAATTACTCTGGAAATGTTGTCCTGCCGTCCTGCGTAAGTTAGTCAGGATAAATTTATTTTTATAGCAAGATAAATATCAGACTTAACTCAAAATTGATAACCAATTCATAACCAGAAAAAACAAGAACCCGCTAGTGGCATCTCAAATTGTTTTTTAAAGTAAGTTGAGGATGATAATAACAAGAGATAAAAATGCTTCATCAGCCTATTCAACTTTTACTTACAGGTGCCAGCTGTGCACTTCTCCTAACCATGACTGGATGTACCATGCCTTCCAAGTCGCCTATCAATGACAGTTATGGTTCCCAGCCACATTTGCCCAAACCAAAATCAAGCTTGCTGCCTACAGTCAATATGGCGCCCGCCAAAGGTTGGCCTGAAGGTAAAATGCCGACACCCGCGACAGGTTTAAAAGTTCAGGCATTTGCCAAAGGGTTGCAGCATCCGCGCTGGCTATATGTATTGCCGAATGGTGATGTGCTGGTGGCCGAAACCGATGCACCACCTAAGCCCGATGACAGCAAAGGGATCAAAGGCAAAATCATGAAAGGGGTAATGCAGCGTGCTGGCTCATCGCATCCCAGTGCCAACCGTATCAGTCTGCTTCGCGATAGCAATGGAGATGGGGTGGCTGAACAAAAAACCGTATTTTTACAGAATCTCAATTCTCCATTTGGCATGGCGCTAGTTGGTAATATGTTGTATGTAGCGAATACTGATGCCTTAATGCGCTTTCCTTATCAGAATGGTGCGACTCAAATTACAGCAACTGGTACCAAGGTACTGGACTTACCGGCAGGTCGTTTAAACCATCACTGGACCAAAAATGTCATTGCCAATCCTGCCGGCAGCAAACTCTATATCACGGTGGGTTCTAACAGCAATGTCGCTGAAAATGGCCTGGATCAAGAGCAAGGCCGGGCACTGATCATGGAATTTGACATCACCAGTGCTCAAGCGCGACCTTTTGCTACCGGACTGCGTAATCCGAATGGCATGGATTGGCAACCCCAGAGCGGTACACTTTGGACAGTGGTGAATGAACGTGATGAGCTCGGCAATGATCTGGTTCCTGATTACCTGACCTCTGTCAAAGAAGGCGCTTTTTATGGCTGGCCCTATAGCTATTATGGCCAACATGTAGATACCCGGGTCAAACCGCAAAATCCTGCCTTAGTTGCGCGAGCAATTCCACCGGATTATGCATTGGGCAATCATACTGCATCATTGGGCTTGGCCTTCTATAAAGCAAATCTGATGCCTCAATATCGAAATGGGGCGCTGATTGGCCAGCATGGTTCATGGAACCGCAAACCGCATAGTGGCTATAAAGTGATTTTTGTTCCCTTTCAAAATGGACAACCGATGGACCCACCTCAAGATGTCTTGACTGGATTTTTAAGCGATCAGGGCGATGCATATGGGCGACCGGTCGGTGTGGCGGTAGATTCTTCAGCTGCCATTTTGGTTGCTGATGATGTCGGTGATGTGATTTGGCGAGTATCACCCTTGAGTACACCAGCTGCAGTAAGTAAATAAAGGTCTAGGGATTTAAGGCTTTATTCAGATCCAGACCTGTTCCATAACAAAATTTGAGGCAAAGGCTTTTCATTCAAACGTCAATATTTTGATTGAAAATATGCAAAGGCTCAGCAAATTTTAAATAATTTTTAAGCTTCATTTAAGCTGGCTGAATTAGGCTTTCTGGATATTTTTAAGCGTGATAATAGCATGTATAGAGATTCTGCTGATCCTATTAAAAATATCTAAATCTAAGTGCCAGTTTTAAGTGCCAATAAAAACTGGATATAAAAGTTAGAACGTTGCAAAAAAAGAGGGTTTTAAGAATGAAATCAATTGTTGCATTTATTTTCCCTTGGTCATTATTTATGACCCTTCATCGACCAGCCGAAGCCACAGTATGCTTAATGCTTCAGATTTCGATTTTAGGCTGGATTCCTGCTGCAATCTGGGCCATGCATACTTTATATCGGGATAAAATAGCCTGAAAATAGGAAAATAAGTTACTGAAAGATTGTTTGATTTTGACGGAAGTAATTAAAGCCCTATCTTTTTTATAGCTAAAGATTTTTTTTCATTCCAGATGATGAATACATCAATAAAATGAATCTAGAGGAATGTTCGAGAGAAATACTACAAAATTAAAATAAGAGGAAATTCAGGAAAAATTATAATTATATTTTGAAAACGAAATTGAAGTACTCCGAAGATGCCGCTGCATGTGTCGTTACCCTGAACCCGATGAGTTCAAGGAGGATGCGACGTATACTTGCTGGGTTTCCCATACGGAGATGGGCATACACTCTAAATATACAGAACACACCCATAAGTGTTAGTATCGGCAGGGGAATAGACCCGCTGGCGAACACCTCAGAGTTAAGTTAATTATAAACAATAATCCCGGTGTGGCAACTCTATGCTGTTCATGAACTGTAAACAGTTCGGTCGAATGTCCGAAGTTTAAACAGAATTCGAGATTATTCAGTCAGTTCTTCAACTTCTTCTAAAATAGTTTGTAACAAACGCTCGCAATGCGCATATTGTTGCAGTGATCTGTTCATATTCAAGACTTCCTGCATCAGCTCAAGTGCTACCATAATAATCAGCTTGCTAGGTTCCATACGTGGTGCTTTACGACGAAATTCATCGTATTTGTCATTCAATAACTGTGCCGCGCGCTCTAATTCTTCCTGCTTGTCAGGAGTAGAGGCCAAACGAAAACTATGCCCCAATACTCTGAGATCGATTGCAATTTGTTCACTCATGATGAGGCTTCCTCAGTCGCTTCAGTCGGATGGGCCAGTTGTTGAATTTCCTGTGCGTGATGATCCTGCGCAGTACCGAGAATCGCCAGACGTTGAATAATCGCTTCAACCTTGGCTTTGGCATTTTCATTTTTCTGGGTTAAACGTTCAGATTCCTGAGTCAGACGCTGAATTTCCTGTTGGGCATGACGCTGTTCAAGGATCATCTTTTCCTTAACCACACGCAGCTCATTGCGTTCAGCCAGAATTTCCTGAAAACGGTTTTTTAGATCGGTACAGCTTTTTTCCAGACGGCCATAACGGTCTGCCAGTGCAGTTGCATCATTATTGAGCAGTTGAAATTGGGCACGAGAATCCGTCAATTGTTCTGTCAGATTTTCATTTTCTTGTTGTTTTTGCGCAATCACGCTGTTCTTTTGTTCAATTTGCTGTTGATGTTGCATCATTGAAGAGTCTTGCTCTTCGCGCAAACTGGAATTTTCACTTTCAAGCCGTGCAAGTCGCGTTTTTAACACGCCGATCTGCACTTGTAGACGCTGTAATTCTTCTAACATATCGAGGTCGCACAGTGTTGCAAACAAAGGTAATATATAAGCAGTATAAAGATTGGATAAACGAATGCAAGACGATATTTCAGGTTGGACCGAATGGCACCGCAATTTTTCTTCAATTGAGGAAATTTCTAGCCCTAGCGAACTGCATGGTTTGCTAACAGGCATTGTTTGTGTCACCCAGGCGCCAAGCAGTGAAGAGTGGTTACAGATTTTAGAAACACTGGATGTACCTGAACTGGATGCCGAAGCATTAGAGTTGTTGACGGGCGAAGCTGAAGATGTGTTCCATGCATTGTCTGAAGATGAGCTGGATTATTTACCTTTGCTGCCTGATGATGAGCATGTGCTTTCAGAACGCGTACAGGCTCTGGCGGACTGGTGTGCCGGCGTGGTCTTAGGTTTCGGACTGGCTTCAGGACATATCCGTCAGGATGAAGTTGAACTGATTGAACATTTACAAGATGTAGCCGCAGTTGAATTTGAAGACTCGGACGATGATGCCGAAGGTGAAGAAAGCTATCAGGAATTGTACGAATTTGTGCGTCTGATTCCTGTCAGCCTGTCTTTAGGGCGTAAAAAGGTCGAAGTTGAAGAAACACCACTCTTACAGAAATTTAGTCAAAAAAATCAGCCTAAAGCCGCTGTTACAGACGCGCAAAGTGTGGTCGAGATTTTCTCGCCTAAACGTCCAAGCTGATGAAATGCTGAGGTGAACCATCAGCTGCTTGAAATCAGGCATATATTTTGCTGTTACAGTGAAATCTATAGTCTGATTTCAAGACTATATTCTAAATACAAGTATTGATCGATAAGAAGTAAGGTGTAATGAAGAAATTGACACAGGCAGTTTTTGAGGAACGTCGCGCAATCCTCGCTGGGGAAATTGGTTTACGCAGTATCGCCATTATCACGACCAGTCCGGTAGCTATGCGTAACCGTGATGCAGATTATAAATACCGCGCCGACAGTAGTTTCTTCTATTTAACTGGATTTGCGGAACCTGAAGCTGTGGCTGTGATTGAAACCTTTGACACTGAAGAAGAAGGCTATAGCTACAGTTTGTTCTGTCGTGAACGTAATCGGGAAATGGAAATCTGGAACGGCTACCGCGCGGGTATTGACGGGGCTATTCAGGATTATGATGCAGATGAAGCCTATGCGATTGATCTGCTGGATGAAGAAATCTTAGAAAAGTTACAAAATAAAGATCAGTTATTTTATCGCATTGGACAGCATGCAGAGTTTGATGCGCGTGTCGCCAAATGGATTGCGACTGCAAGTGGTGAAAGCCGTCGTGGGACTTCTGCGCCAGCGCAAGTCATTCAGCTGGATCGTATTGTCGATGAAATGCGTCTGCATAAAGATGCAAATGAAATTGAACTAATGCAGATTGCTTCCGATATTTCTGCTGATGCACATACTCAAGCGATGCTAGCAGTACGTCCGGGTATGATGGAATATGCGCTGGAAGCCGAGCTGAATTATGTCTTTGGCAAAAATGGCGGTGTTCCGGCTTATAACAGTATTGTCGGTGGCGGTGAAAATGCCTGCATCCTGCATTATGTAGAAAATGACAAAGAACTGAAAGATGGCGATTTAGTCCTGATTGATGCTGCAGCTGAATATCAGTTCTATGCTTCAGACATTACCCGTACCTTTCCGGTAAATGGTAAATTCAGTCCGGAACAGAAAGCCTTATATAACGTAGTACTGGATGCTCAAATCGCTGCGATCAATGCCGTGCAAATTGGTAACTCGTATAAAGAACCTCACAATGTTGCAGTGCTTATTTTGGTGCAGGGTTTGCTCGATCTTGGCTTGATGCAGGGTAATATCGACGAGATTATAGAAAAAGAAGCTTTTCGTCAGTTCTACATGCACGGTACGGGGCATTGGCTCGGTATGGATGTGCATGATGTCGGTGCTTATAAGGTTGATGGTGAATGGCGCTCGTATGAAGAGGGCATGGTCGTGACCGTTGAGCCGGGTCTCTACATCGCGCCTGATGATGAAACAGTGGATGCCAAATGGCGTGGAATTGGCATCCGAATTGAAGATGATGTGGTAGCCACTGCAAATGGCCCGCTGGTTTTAACTGCGAAAGTTGTCAAAACGGTAGAAGAGATTGAAGCATTGATGGCGAAAGCGCGCGCTGCCTAATCCAAGAAAAATACAGAAAGCCGGTCGCGAGATCGGCTTTTTTTATGACATTTCTATGCCGTTTTAAACAAGAATTCCTAGCTATATCGAATCGATCAAAAAGTGATTTAGCTTACGTTTATCTCGAACAAGTCAAATAAAACTAACCTAAGTAAAATTTACAGCTTAAAAAGTGACAGGAAGTCAACACAGAAAATCTGTTTTTAGCATCAAAGCTACATATTAAATGGGCTGAGATTCTCATACTTTCTCTGATCCTTAAATAAACTTAAATAACAGCAGGAGAACACTTATGAGATTAAATACGATTGACTGGATTGCTTATGCTTTAACAATCATTGGTGGCATTAATTGGGGTTTAATTGGTGCATTCGATTTTAATTTGGTCGCTGCAATCTTTGGTGATATGAGCGCCTTATCTCGAATTGTTTATGTATTGGTTGGTTTGTCGGCATTGTACCTGATTTATACAGGAACGAAGTTGGGTAAAACAGTACACCACACAGATCATCATACCAATATTGTGCGTTAAGCTAATCTTCTTGGGCGAGTTTCTTGCAAGATAGGATTCATGTCTTCGAGTAACTTGCCGAGAGGATAGAAATAGTGTGGAAGATGAAGAAACCTCGGTATATTTCCGGGGTTTTTTATATAGGTGTTTATAGGTTATTAATAGAATCATCCTCAGATCTACAACAACACTTAGCTAAAGATTAATGATTACTATCATACAAATAAGATTAGATTGTACATGGTTGGATAAATTTTTTTTAAAATATCTGTTAGCTAAAAAATCGAGTTATATTTATAAAACTCTCTCAAAATAAGAAAATAATAGTGATTAGACTTCCTTCATAAATCATTTTTTAACCAATTTAATTGTTTATCTTTCACCCAATCTAAATTGTATATGTCAGCAAGTAAATTAAACCGCAGGTTTAATCGTTTACGACGATTTCTATATACACAAGATAAAATCTTAAAACATTTCATCCTTCCAGATACATGCTCTACTTGAATTCGTCTACGACCAATCTCTTTATTTAACTTTTTTAATTCAGAATCTAGTTTTTCAGTTTTCTTTGCTTTAGATGGCATGAGGCATCCAAAACCCAATTTCTTTATCCCTAAATACCCCTTATCAACGATAAAAAAGGGCTTAAATTTTAATTTCCTCATGCTTTTTTTAAATATTTTAAAATCATGCATGCTTCCATGACTTCCACAGACACTCAGTATTTCACCTGTTGTATAGTGCATAGATAGCTGAAATTTAAAAGTATGTCGCTTTTTTTTACCGCTATACCATTTCTTCTGTTTTTTTTGGACGTTGAACTAATATTTCAGTTGCATCAATCACAACAACTTCCCAATCCACTTCATCTCGATTAGGAAGTTGTTTTGGCAAGTTAAATTTTCCAGAACGGATTAAGGTATCTTCAATAACACGTGTGATACGAATTGCACTCGTTTCAGATACACCGTAACTCATACCAAGATGGAAAAATGTTCGATATTCTCTCCAATATTCTATACATAAGAGCAAACGATCTTCCAACGGTAATTTATGCGGTCGTCCTTTACCAATATGATAAGGTAACTGCTTATTTAGCTCGGCCAACATGAGGTTAAATGTAGCCCAACTAACACCGGTAAGCCTACGAAACTTAACGTCTGATAATTTTTGAATATCTTTGAATTTCATCCAAGGATTATCCCTTGAATTAAATAATTTTGCTGATTACTTTAAGATCAAATAAATTGTACGTTTTTTGATTTATGACGGAAGTCTATTGTAAATGGGCCTTCTGCTCCTGACAGTGATTATCAGCTTATTTATAAATGGCTTGATTCACAATTTTATCATTCAGGATTTACCAGTAGCAATATATATTCAAAATTGTGCGAAGCGAGTAGATCGAGTTATACCAATTTGACTGGGTTTGCGATCGAATCGTATAAGTGCCAAATGAAATAATAACATTCCGTTTTTTAATGCCGAGTTGATAAAAGTGAGTATAAATATTTTAGTTGCTGAATTAAAGACAACTTGGTTGGAGTTAAGAGCATATAAAGTTGGAGATGAATTTTCATTATTCCAAGAGTATTGTGGCGACGTTGAAGCATCAAAATACTTACAACGACAGGTGCATACAACAGTCGGTCAAACTCAGCAGATGTTGCAGAAATGGGCGTTAAGCTATTGGCAGCAACCGATTAAAGGATTTTCATGGGTGATTGCTGAGCGAAAAAGTCATCTGGCAATCGGGTTACTAACGATTATTCAACAGCAAAATAACAGCCTTGAAATTCATTTCGGACTTGGTCCTCGATTTCAGGGGCAGGGCTATATGCTTGAGGCGATGAAAGCGGTGATTCAGTATTTTAGACAATATCTTACATTTAAATCACTAGATACTTTCTGTGATGCAGAACATATACAGGCACACCAAGTGCTTTTAAAGACAGGGTTTGAAATCGTTGAACGGATCAATGTCTATACTGTATTGCCGAAGTTGGGGACTGAAAAGCGCGATGTCTTGGTTTTTCAATATAGGCTGGATCATCATGGAGAAAACTAAATAAAACGAATCATTATAAAAATTTAAAGCCTTGAGGTAAGATAAAACCAGTATACGTTTTATGTAATTCGCCATAGATGCGAATAAACAGATAAGGAAGTAAGCATGCAACAAGAAGTCATCATTGTCGGTGGTGGTATGGTCGGCTTAAGCCTCGCATTGATGTTGGCGAAAATCAATATTGCAGTCAAACTGTTGGAAGCCATTAAATACCCAAATTATGATGATGAAAATCTTGCGCCATATCATTCCAGTTTTGATGCACGTAACAGTGCCTTGTCACGCCGTAGCGTGCAGATCTATCAGGAGCTTGGACTTTGGAATGCCTTGCAAGAACATGCTACCCCAATTCTGGAAGTGAATATTACCGAACAGGGCAGTTTTGGTAAGGCTCGACTGAAAGCCGAACAGGAAAAAGTCGAAAGCTTTGGTCAGGTCATTGAAAATGCCTGGCTCGGTCGTGTACTGCTGACCCAAGTCAAAAAAGAGCCATTGATTGAACTGATTGATGGTGTTCAAGTGACATCCCTTATCCAAGATACAGACTTTGCTTATATCGAAGCTCAGCGTGGTGAATCGTCACTAAAATTACAGTCCAAACTGGTTATTGCCGCCGATGGGCGGGATTCTTTCTGCCGTAAAGCCTTGGGTATTGGTGCGTCAGAACATGATTATGATCAGGTTGCGATTGTGACCACAGTACAGACTTCAAAGCCACATGCTCATGTGGGCTTTGAGCGTTTCAGCCATTTAGGGCCTTTGGCACTTTTACCACTACCGGGTGAGTATCGTCGTTCAGTGGTCTGGCCAGTGAAAAAAGGTACTGAAGGAGAATGGTTGGGGGATGAAAATGACCAGCATTTTCTGGATGCCTTGCAGGACACGTATGGCGATCGTGCCGGAAAATTCCAGAAAACCGGAAAACGGTTCAGTTTTCCCTTATCTCAAGTGTTAGCCGAAAAACAGGCTGTTGGCCGTGTCGTATTGATGGGCAATGCTGCCCATACGATTCATCCCGTCGCTGGTCAGGGTTTTAACCTGTGTATGCGTGATGCGCATGTATTGGTGCGTTACCTGAAAGAACAGCAGGTACAAGGCGCAGACTTGGGCGATGCTGGAATATTACAAGACTATGAAAAATCTCGTCTCAGTGACCAGCAGCGTGTGATCAAGTTCTGTGATTCAGTGGTACGTGGCTTTAGTAACCAGAATCCATTTTTAAAGCTGATGCGTAATACAGGTTTAATCGCTTTTGATACGATTCCTGGCATCAAGCCACTCGTTGCAAATTATGCCATGGGGTTAAAAGCATGAGCTTAAATCAAACTAACGAAATATTAGACGTCGTCGTTATTGGTGGTGGGCTGGTTGGTGGACTTACAGCGCTTCTGTTAGCTCAAGGTGGTGTGCAGCCTACAGTTCTGGATGCAGCGCCAATTCTGGATGCAGATAAAACTTTGCGTGTGGCCAATCCGCGTGTTTTGGCTTTAAGTCAGGCAACCATTCACCTGTTAAAAACGGTGGGTGTCTGGGAAAATTTAGTACGCCAGCAGCCTTATACTGGTATGCAGGTGTGGAATAAAAATGGCTATGGTGAAATTAATTTTGGCCAGTCTTCAGAAAAAACACCATCGGTAGAGCAGGCTTTAGGCTCGATGGTGGAGCCCAGCATTCTGAATCTGGCCATTCAGCAAAAGATGCTGGAAAATGTTCAAGATTATAGAACACAAGTCAAAGTCAGCCGTGTTGAACGTGGCGTCGGTGTGTGGATTATTCATCTGGAAGATGGTACTCAGCTCAAAACCAAACTGGTCATTGGTGCAGATGGTGCAAACTCCTTTGTACGTGAGCAAGCTTTCATCGATATTGATGTACTGGACTATAAACAGGCAGGCATCAGTTGTGCGATTAAAACGATTCAGCCTCATCAGTACATGGCGCGTCAGATTTTTCTCGAAACTGGTCCTCTGGCTTTTTTACCTATGGCCAGCCTTAATCCGGAAGAGCAGGGACATTGGCAATCAATTGTCTGGACCTTGCCAGAGGATTATGCCGAAGAATATGCAGCGTTGTCAGATGCTGAATTTACTCAACTCTTGACTCGTGAAAGCCAGCATATGTTGGGTGGAGTCTTAGAGGCGACACCACGTGCCACTTTCCCCTTAAAAGCCCGTGCTGCCCAACAGTATATTCAAGACGGTTTAGCCCTGATTGGAGATGCTGCACATGTAATTCATCCTTTAGCTGGACAAGGGGTGAATATTGGCTGTCTGGATGCTGCCGTGCTCTGTGATGTTTTGCTACATGATCAGGCGCGTGGCGTATGGGCACATGAGCAGACCCTGAAACGCTATGAGCATTGCCGTAAGGGCCAGAATGATGCCATGATGCACAGCATGTCTGCGATTGGTTGGATGGAAACCACATTATTCTTCCCGATGGTTTGGGCACGCAATTTCGGCCTGAAACAGGTAGAAAATCAGCCCATGTTGAAAGATGCATTTATCGCGCAAGCCAATGGTCTGGGTTTACTTAAAGACACACGCTACGCAGCTTAAGACAGAAATGTAAATTTTTTAAACAAACACCAATAAAGAGTAACGATTTTGTTTAAAAAAGATACGATTTTTTGATGTTTGGTACTAGGCGAAGGTCGAAGAGATTGCTAAATTTCACTTAATTCGATACCTGACTTGGAATACCAAGCGAGGGCCATTTTTGGGGAGATGCAAATGACAGACATGAATGATTATGATGACGATGTTGAAGATTCAATTGTTGACGATGATGAAGCAAAAGCCGCTGAAAAAGGCGCGGTCGATAGCACAGAGGTCGTCAGTGATACCGATCTTGTAGAAGCTGAAACCTTGACCGTCACTGCAAAGCTGAAAAAGCGTCAAGCACTTGAAGACGAGATTGCGGCTTTCCTTGCCAGTGGTGGTCGTATTGTTGAAGTGCCGGCAGATGAATCAGTAGCCAAAGAATAAGTTATTGATTAACTTGTTTCTTATAAAAAACACCACATTCAATGTGGTGTTTTTTTTTGCAAATCCAAACGTAATAGAAAATCTAAAGCAATTAGTCGTTTGCCGAAGTCAGTTCTAAAGCACGCTGATAAGCGACTTTCTTTTTGATTCCGGTTAAATCTGCCGCCAGTTGTGAAGCAGCTTTGACCGAAAGGTCCTGTAATAGGCGATTCAATAATTTATCCAGCTTTTCCTGATCCAGATCTTTTTCTTCGGTGGCACCGCCAATCACCAGAACAATTTCGCCTTTTTGCTGATTGTGATCATTGCTAATGAATTCCACCAATTCACCCAAGGTCATTTTCTTGATAGTTTCAAAAGTCTTGGTGATTTCTCGCGCAAAACCGACCGGGCGATCTGCTCCGAAAACGCTCGCCATATCTTTAACGGACTCCAGAATCCGGTGCGGTGCTTCATAGAAAATTAAAGTCTGGGTTTCATCTTTCAGTTTTTCCAGATTCAGCAGGCGCTGACTTTGTCTGGATGGCAGAAAACCTTCAAAGCTGAAGCGGTCACTCGGCAAGCCAACAGCACTTAAGGCAGCAATAGCCGCACAAGCACCAGGTACAGGAATCACGCAAATATTATGCGCTTGTGCAGCACGGACAAATTTAAAGCCAGGGTCGCTAATCAGGGGAGTGCCAGCATCACTGATCAGGGCCATATCTTCGCCATTCAGCAGGCGCTGGATCAGCTGATCAATCTTGTTGCTTTCATTATGCTCATGGCAAGCGGTCAGAGGTGTTTGAATATTAAAGTGTTTAAGCAATTGTGCTGAAGTTCGTGTATCCTCGGCAGCAATAAGACTCACCGACTTTAACACCTGAAGTGCACGATAACTCATATCATCTAAGTGCCCGATTGGAGTCGCAACAACAAATAACTGAGCACTCATAGGTTTCTCCATGTGGAATAAATTGAATAATAAAAAATGGAAGATTAAAAATAAAATATTGGGCTTGTGTTTAGTCAGCTACATCAGCAGCGTACAAGCAGAAGTGCTGATCATTCTACCCGAATCCGGGCCTTTGGCGCGAGCTGCATCGAGTATCAAACAGGGTTTTCTGAGTGCTTATGCTACTTCCGGGCAGAAAGTTCCATTAAAATGGGTCAATTCCAATCAGAAAAATATCTCCCAGCTACTGAAACAGCATGTCAATAAAAAGACCAAAATGGTGGTGGGTCCATTGGCACGTAGCGATGTGGAACAACTACTCAAGAGCAAACCTAAAGTACGTACCCTCAGCCTGAATGATGTAGCAGGGTCATCACCCCAAGTCTGGCAATTCAGCCTGTCCAAAAAAGAAGATGCCGCTGCCTTAAAAACCTTATTGCACAAAGATGGAATTCAACAGCTGCTGATTTTACGCCAGCCGGGCAGTGAAGCCGAGCATGAACTGTTGCTGATGTCATTGTTCAGTCAAAGTGATCTGAAATTCAAGATCGTGAACAAGGCCCCCATTTTTTTAATGCCAAAACAAGGGCTGTTATACCTCGGCAATGCAGAAGGGCTGGCTGCCATACCTGAATTAAGCCATAAATGGATGTATACCGTGGCCAATGCCATCAGCGAGCAGCATAGACCCCCGAAAGGGATCAAGTTCTGTGATGTTCCGGTACTTTATCTGGCTGACTGGCCAGATGTTGTACAGGCCTATGCTAAAGAACCGGTGGATATGTCCTATCAGCGGCTGATTGCCTTCGGGGGAGATGCCTGGCAGATTACCCAGCAGTACCTGTCACAACCGCATTTGCAGCATATTGAATTTCAGGGTAGAACTGGCCGGATTGAAATCACGGACCACAGTATTCAGCGTAGTCCACAATGTTTTCAGTATAGTGGCACAGGCGTCAAGCTACTATGAGCGAAAGAGGAATGCTACGACAGCAACTAGGTGCATGGGCGGAGCAGCAAGCGGCCCAATTGATGCAAAACCATGGATTTCAGTTCCTGGCAGCCAATTATCACAGTCGCTATGGCGAGCTGGATCTGATTCTGGTACGTGATCAGGAGCTGGTCTTTGTAGAAGTCAAAGCACGTGCACAAACTGGATACGCACAAGCGATCGAGTCTGTTTCCAGAGCGAAACAGGGCAAAATGCTCAAGACAGCCATGTGCTTTATTCAGAAAAATCCACAATTTGCACACTATTACTATCGTTTTGACGTGATTTGTTTTGATTTTAAACAGCAATTTGCAAAAACCCTACAGCATGACTTTTCGCTATACCCTTATGATCTGGCATGGATTGAAAATGCTTTTACTTTTGATCAAGAGTTTATTAACCTTTAAACAAAATAAGATCTAAAGATGCTTATATTTGCTTCAAGATCATTGTAAAGTTCAAGCAGAATTGCCATGATCTGAGCGTGGAAAAGATGATTAGATTGAAAAGACGTAATAAAATGAAGGAGTCTTGCTGAGTGGTTAAGCGTATTGCAATAACAATGCTGTGTGTCGCAAGTTTATCAGGTTGTGCCAGTTTTATTTCTAGCGGCACAGGTACGGCTCCTGTAGGAACTGAAAGTGGGGCGCGTACCTTGGGGCAGGTATTTATTGATTCCTCAATTGTCCGTACTGCAAAAATTAATCTTTATAAATTGGATTCGCGCTTTAAGCAGGCCCGGGTCAATATTGAAAGTTTTCATGGCAATGTCTTATTGACCGGTCAGGTGCCGGATGCCCATTTAAAGCAACTGGCTGAAGACAATGTCAAATCCATGAGTGATGTCAAAGCGGTACATAATTTTATTACTGTAGGCAATCAGATCAGCTATAGCACCATCATGCAGGATACTGCAGTGACTGCAAATACCCGTGGCTTGATCATGAAAGCGACTGTGGTGGCGGATAGCAAGGTGCATGTGCATACTGAAGATGGCGTATTGTATGTAATGGGGCGTTTAAATGGTGCCGAGATTGCTGACCTGAATCAGGTGCTACAACAGGTGGGTAATGTCACCAAAATTGTGACCTTGATCGATAATGTTGAGCAATATTCAAGTCTGGCTAACCAAAACTTTGCTGCACCGGCATATGCGCAGCCAGGTATTGAACAGACGCCGGTTGCCATTGATCCTGATACGGTTGAACCGACCTATGAACCATAAGGTCGGCCAGTTTAAAACCCAGCTCTCACAGCGTATTCTGCAGTTTCAGCAACATTATCAAGATTTTCGGTTATACGATTTTGGCAGTTATGCTTTAAATCGTTTGACCCCGAAACAGGGTTACACGGTCGAAACCCAATTGGCCTATGGCTTGAAATCCCGGCAACGCTTTGACCTGTTTCGGAGTCAGCAGCCTTTGCCACATCGCCCACTCATTGTTTTTGTACATGGCGGTGCTTGGCTGCATGGTGATAAAAAGGATTATCAGTTTATTGGTGAGGCCTTTGCTAAAGAAGGTTATGACGTGGTGGTAATGAATTACCACCTGGCGCCACAGCATATTTTTCCGACTTATATTCATGATCTGCATTTATTGCTGGAGCATTTGCAGCAGTCTGCCAAACAGTTAGATATCTGTGCTGAAAATCTGGTATTGATGGGACATTCGGCTGGGGCTTTTAATGTCATGTCTGCACTGTATCATCCGCAGTCAGCCAGTATTGATTATAGTCAAATTCGTGCGATGATTGGACTGGCTGGCCCTTATCATTTTGATTATAAGGATGATCCGATTTGTGCCGATGCTTTTGATCAGACTGTCCCTTATCAACAGGTAATGCCTTATTATTTTGTGAAAAATAGTTCAATCCGGCATTATCTGTTTATTGCAGAAAAGGACAATATCGTTGGCCATTTCAATAGTCAGGATCTGGATCGCGCATTGCGGGAAAAGGGCAATCACAGTCAGCTGATCAGTATCCCGAAACTTGGCCATATTAGCATTGTCGGTTCATTATCGAGTTTGTTTAGCCGCTATTTTCAGACCAAGTCACAGGTACTTTGGGCACTGGAAGATGCATTTAAAGGCAATTAGTTTCATCAGAATAAACTGAATTGCGATAAAAAAATCCAGCGAAGATGATTTGCTGGATTTTTTATATGTTGCTTGAATATGGACGTAATAGAGACTTAAAGCCAAGCTTTGGTATCGTCTGCAACCGTGCTGCCTTGAGTCACGTGCATAATCATGGCATGCGCAATACTGCCTTTGAATGGAATTTCAGGCAGTTGATCGAATTTGAAGAATTGCGCATCGCTAATTTCTTCTTCCTGCAGCTCGATTTCTCCCGCGGCATATTCAGCCTTGAAGGCAATCATCAGATTACTTGGAAATGGCCAGGGCTGGCTGGCCAGGTATTGAATATTTTTCAGATGCAAACCCACTTCTTCCAGGGTTTCACGACGTACAGCCTCTTCCAGAGTTTCTCCAACTTCAACAAAACCGGCAATCAGTCCATACATCTGACTGTTTTTATTGTGCGCATTTTTGGCCAGTAAAATCTCGTCTTCACCTTTGGTAATGACGGTAATGACGCAAGGCTGCACCCGTGGATATTGACGGTAGTGGCATGCTGGACAGACCATGGCATGTTCGCTTGGATGTGCTTCAGTGGCGGTACCGCAATGACTACAGAATTTGTGGTTACGACGCCATTCCAAAAGCTGTACTGCACGGCTGGCCTGTTCAAATTGCTGGGTATTCCAGAACTGTAACAGCTGGCGAATCGGAACCAGTTGCAAGCCTGCAGGAATAGGTTCATCGGGCAGAAGATCACGGGCAATCACCTGATCACCCGTGTGGAGTAGCAAATCACTTGCTAAGGCTTCAACCTGTGGAAGTTGAAAGTGTTGATCGACCAGCAGTTGCTGTTGTTGAAAAATATAAGCAAGTGATAATTTGGACATTAGGCAACTATTTTGAGTTTCTCACTACTGTCCAATGCTACCTGAAACATGGCCTGTAATACAGGCTGTTTGTTCTTTAAGTTATCAATCATCATGTCGGCACTGGCCAGGGTGTCTAAAGCACGGTGAATTTCTTCCGGACTTAATGCAATCGACAGATCAATACGGTTCTTGATGAATTCCGCAGTGGTGGTGAACGCAGTACGAACATGTTCTGCATTCAGGAACAGCATCGCGCCGCCAATCTCACAAAACTGTACCGGAACAGGTTCAAGGGTAGTCAAGTCATGATCTTGCAGGTAATTGCTGAGAATCTGGCTGGAAAGCTCAATTAGAGCCTTGGTTTCAGTGAGTAAAGCAGCGTGTGCTTCATCCAGACGGTCCAGAGAAATATTCATGTTGTTGACGCGCAGCTGCAAGCGGCTCGAAGTATGATGACGTTCCAGCACTCCAATCGAGTTCATGGCAGACAGAATCACATTCATCAACTGCTGGGCAAAGCTGGCATCCTGCATCATCTCCGGCTGGCTCAGTGAAGCGGCCTGACGAGTCAGGTCATGATAGGCTTCATTCAGGTTCAATACCTTGAAGATATTGGCCAAACTATTCAGTTGAGCCTGTAATTCCTGAGTCTTTTCAGGCGTCATATTCTGATAGTTGAACTCGATGTCATTACGAATCTGTGCCATTTCCGTGGTCACCAATTCGCTGATGGTATGCATAGTTTCAAAGTCTGGGCCATACAGATGGCGACTGAAGACCTGTAATTGTATATCGGTCAGCAGGTCATCGCCCACATTGAGCTGGCTACGGATAGATTGCGCAGTTTCATCTTCCTGACTGATACACAGGCTGAGCACATTGGCCAGATCAGCCAGCGAAGCCTTGAAGCTGTCTGCCGAGCTAAAATATTGTGCCATGTTACGTTCAATGCCCACCAGTGTGCGTAGACGTGGCTCATTAATCAGCAGGTGCTCAATATTGTTTAACGCAACATAGACCAGATTCCAGTACTGCTTGCTGTCATGTTGCTCTGCAAGTCCAGCCAGATAGGCGCCGACCAGTTTAATCGCCTGAAGATCAAGTTCGCTTTCTTGCTGATTAATCAGCTTGTTCAGTGACAGTTTATACAGGCGGTGTACATATTGGGATTTTTCCAGACTTGGTGCCTGTGGCAACGAAAAATCAGGGGTAACGCAATCCAATAAATCTTCTACATGCTGGCCTTCAGTCGTCAGTGGTTTACCCAAAGCAAGTTCCAGACGGTTTAGGGTGTCCAGCAAAAACTGTGGAATTTTTACTTCACGCAGACAGATAAATTCGATATAGCGTTTCAGCATGGTGGTGCCTTCACTCAAGGCGATCACTTCTTGAGTATTGACCTGCGCCGGATTCCCCATAATCTTGCGCATCAGTTCTGCTGAATATTGAGCGACTTTTGCCAGACTGGACATGTCGATGAGTGCCAGAACCTGGGCGCATTGTTCGAACTGATTTAATGCATCATCAATACCAAAAGGTAAAGTCTGGTCTTCTACCAAGGTGCTTACTGCTGATTCGACTAACTTGATCGAGTTATCAACCTCATTTTTTATTATCAGTAAAGCTGTTGGATCAAAATGTATAGAGGTTTGGTAAGACATGATCTGCACCTTTCCTGGAGTATTATCTATATATGAGCCCCGCTTTAAACTACGGGGCCTCTTTGTATTTACTATAACTGAAGAACAATAGTTTTAAACCTAAAGTATCCCTGGAAATGTAGATTTTATTTCGTGAAAAGGCAAGCAGTTCCATGTTTTTCTTCGAATTGTTTGACCCAATTCTCATGTTCTTGTAATTCCTGTGCTGAAGGCAGAATCACAGGCAATTCAATTTCAACTCTGGCCGTTCCTGAGCGGCTGTTTTGGTCTTCAGATTGAGACAGGGCATCGATATCAAAAGACACTTGTCCACCGGTCATCGCCAGATAAACATCGGACAGGATTTCCGCATCGAGCAAGGCACCGTGGAAGGTACGGTCGCGTTGTGGAATCTCGTAACGGCGCACCAAGGCATCCAGTGAATTTTTCTGCCCGGGATGTTTAGACTTGGCTAATGCCAGGGTATCAGTGACTTCACAAACCTCGGAGAGTGCTTTAAAACCTGCACGTTTGAATTCCATATCCAGGAAGTTCATATCGAAGGTCGCGTTATGCGCAATAATTTCCGCGCCGTGTAAATAGTCAAACAGCACTTGAGAAATTTCTTCAAACAGCGGTTTGTCTTGCAGGAATTCGTCGGTGATCCCGTGGACATTGACAGAATCGCCGACCGGTGTTTTCGGATTGATATAAATATGAATCGAGCTACCGGTCAGTTTACGATTAATCATTTCCAGCGCGCCGACTTCAATAATCCGGTCACCATCCTGATAATAAAAACCGGTGGTTTCAGTATCCAGAATCAGTTGTCGTGGGCCATGCAGCTGGAGCTTTGCTGGTGTAATGACAATTTGTGGATGTAGCTCAGTCGAGGTAGATGCTTCTAAAGATGAAGCATCTTTATTGCTGTCCGTTGCTAAAACTTCAGTCTGGGTAATTTCTTCAACAGTCACTTCGATGATTTCTTCCGGTAGATCTTCCAGCTCTTCTTCACTATCGGCCAGATCAAGACCAAATGGATCGTCTAGCAACCAGTCGGGTTCTGATTTTTTTTTATCTTCAGACATTGAAGGGCTTTGCTTGGATTTTTTCAGGGTTTCATCAGCACCCAGATTGGCCAACTGATCGGCCATTTCATTGCCCGGATGTCCAGCATGACCTTTGACCCAGTGCCATTCGATGTCACGTCCTTGACAGACTTCATCAAGTTTTTGCCACAGATCCGGATTTTTGACGTCTTTCCAGTTTTTCTTTTTCCAGCCGTGAATCCATTCGGTAATGCCTTGTTTGACATACTTGGAATCGGTATAGATCACCAGTTTGTCTTGCTTGTCACAGAACAGAATCCCTTCAATCGCAGCCGTCAGTTCCATACGGTTATTGGTGGTATGATCTTCACCGCCATAAATTTTGTGTTCTTGTTGGCCATTAACAATGTACGCACCCCAACCGCCTAAACCCGGGTTGCCGCGACAGGCGCCATCAACATAAAGTGTGATAGTGTGTGACATAGATTAAATCCGATCAAAATAGAACAAGCTGGAAGGCTTATTGTATAGCGCAAATGCAGTCGATCAATCTATATGTCCGGGATTTTTTAATTTCTTGTAACATTTAACGTGAAATCGCGGTAAATTATTGGCTTGAGTCTTCGACATGCTTCACTACAATGGCATATCTAAAAAATAAATTTATATACGAGTTGTTTGGATTTCTTTATGTATAAACCAACCGCAATTTTGTGGCAGCCGACATTACCTACATTTTTAAAATATTCTGTACTGGGAACTGCGCTTGCTTCTCTAGGACTGACGGGCTGTTCATCTACACAAAGTGCGACCCAAACAGCATCAAGCAAGCAGGTTGGATCACAATATTTGGATGCCAGCAGTCTGGATGGACTCGAAGATTTACTCTCTGCAACGGATATGCGTGCAGTCGAAGGTGACCGTTTACAGATTCTGAAACATGGTGATGTCTGGAAACGCATGACCGTGGGTTTCAAAATGGACCTAAGTGTCTGGAATCCGCGGATTGATGCGCAGCGTGGCTGGTTTATTTCACGTCAGCCTTATCTGGATCGCTTAAGCGCGCGTGCATCACGTTATTTATATTACACAGTAAAAGAAGCAGAACGCCGTGGCATGCCGACCGAGTTGGCACTGTTACCGATTATTGAAAGTTCTTATGACCCGGCTGCGACCAGTAGTGCAGCAGCGGCAGGTTTATGGCAGTTTATTCCAAGTACCGGTCGTATTTATGGTTTAAAGCAGACCTCATTATACGATGGTCGTCGTGATGTGGTGGAATCCACCCGTGCAGCCTATGAGTTTTTGGGCAGTCTGTATAACCAGTTTGGTTCTTGGGAATTGGCGCTCGCTTCCTATAATGCAGGCCCAGGCCGTATCCAGCAGGCGATTAACCGTAACAAAGCTGCAGGTCTGCCTACCGATTATTGGTCATTGAAATTGCCACAAGAAACTATGAGCTATGTGCCACGTTTTCTGGCAGTTGCACAGATTATTAAAAATCCAGGCAGTTATGGGGTGAGTTTGCCACCGATTGCCAACCGTCCGCATTTCCGTGAAGTGCCAGTGGGCGTTGCCAGTTTAAATGAAATTGCAGCCATCACTGGTCTAAGCCGTGCAGAACTGTATCAATTAAACCCGGGTCATCGTGGTGATCATATTGATCCTGCAAGTCCGCGCCGTATTCTGATTCCAGCTGACCTAAGTCCTTCAGTCGATGAGAAGCTGAAAAAATTATCCGGCTCAGGCGGTTTATGGGCGAGTAACACGAGCAGCCTGCCGCGAAATACGACGACAGTGGTGCCCACCAGAGCAGCACCGCCAGAATTAAATACCAAAACGATTACACCTTCTAAACAGACTCCGCCAGCGGTTGTTAGTAATCAGCCTGCAACGACTGTTGCTAAAACAACGACTCCGGCTAAAGCTGCAAGTACGCCACCTGTCGTCACAGCAGCGGTAAGTACCGCGACAACGGCAAATACTGTAACGCAGACTATGAAAAAGATTTCGACGCCTAAAGGCTCATCTGCATTGGCCAGTTTTGCGGCACAAAGTGATTTGCCGATTCCAAGTGCGCCGCGTATTCCGGTAGCTGTAACACCTGCAGCGCCAGCGAAACAGATTCAGGTCGAACCACCGATTTCTGCAGCTGAGCGTCAACAAGTTCAGCAGGCGGTCATCGCACAGGATATTCAGAAAACTGTAGATGAAATTCTGCAGCCTGTTGCAACACCGGCAGAACAGGCCGAAGTGGTTGAAGAGCTGAAAGCATTGGCGCCGGCTGGCACAGAAATTGTTGATCCTTATGACGGTAAAATCAAGCTGACTGCCATTCAAACCAGCCTGTCTGTGGCTGAGCAGCAAGGCAAAGAGCTCACCAAAGGCTTCTCTTATCCAAAAGAAGTTGCTGACAATACCACTGCGAACTCGGTTGAAGCCAAACTAAATCAGGGTAAAAATTACGTCAAGACCGATTCTGAAGTGGTGGTGGTCGCACCAAAAGGCAAACGCAGTACCTATAAGGTATTACCAGGTGATAATCTGGCAATGATTGCGGCCAAAAATGGGGTGAACTGGCGTGATGTAGCGAAATGGAACCAGATTGATCCAAATTCTCCGCTGTATGTGGGCACCACCATTTATCTGTATGATGCCAAACCAGTACAGGAAGCCAGCAAAGCCAAAGAAAAGCCGGAAACTTATGTCGTTCAGGCCAATGACTCTCTGACCAGCGTGGCGACCCAGTTTGGTTTCAGTGTAAAACAACTGGCTGATTTTAATGGCTTGAGCACCAATAGCGGTCTGTTTGTTGGGCAAAAGCTGTCATTAAAAGAAACAGGACAATCCAAAGCCAAAGTTGAAGACACGAAAAAAGCTGAAACCGCCAAGGTTCAGACCAAATCCTATACGGTGAAACGCGGTGAATATCTGAAACTGATTGCCGATCGTTACGGGTTTTCAAATGCTGAACTGGCTTCTTTGACTTCAGGTCTGACTGCTGGTAGCAGTCTGATGGTGGGACAGAAAATCAATGTACCACTTCAGGAAGTTGAAGGGCTAACAACATCTAACCAGAAAACTGAACAGAAGTTTGAAAATGTTAAAGTCGATCAGACTGCGACTGAAAACTATCAGGTCAAACGCGGTGAAACCCTGTATAGCATTGCCAGTCAAAGCAAGCTGAGTGTTTCTGAACTGGCTGCACTGAATGGGTTGTCTGCCAATAGTGGTTTACGTATAGGTCAGACCATCAAGATTCCAGCCCGCAGTCAAATCCCTGAAACCTATACGGTTCAATCGGGTGATACGCTGACCGGTATTGCCGCAAGATATAATTTGTCAATGGACCAGGTGGCGAGCCTGAATGGCATGTCACGTAATGCAGGTTTGCGAGTGGGGCAGCGTCTGAAACTGAGTGGTGACGTGACAGAACCGGTAAGTGAAGTGGTCGCGGAAACTGCGGTCAAGAATACAAAATCGGATTCGCATGTGGTGAAGTCAGGGGAAACCTTAAGCTCTATTGCACGTCAGTATCATTTACAACTGCAATATCTGGCAGATTTGAACGGCCTGAATACCAATAGCACAGTGCGTATTGGTCAGCGTTTAAAAATTGAGGGTGACTTTCCGGCAGATAAAAAAGTTGAAGGCGTGAAAGTGGCAGCTAAGCCTGTAGCTTCTAAGGCAACTGAATCCTATACGGTAAAATCCGGTGAATCCCTGAATGTAATTGCCAGCCGTTTAGGCATAAGCGTGACCGACCTGGCTCAGTTAAATAATCTGAGTCCACGCGCAGGATTGCGTGTCAGTCAAACGATCCAGATTCCAAAACTGGTGACGGATTATAAAGTCAAACGCGGTGATACCTTAATCGGTCTGGCTTCACGTTATGGTCTGAACAGCAATGAACTGGCGGAAATGAATGATCTCAAACCAAATACACAATTGCGTATTGGTGATGTGATTAAAGTGCCGAATTAATGAATGGATCATGAGATTCGCGCATTTATTTAAAACTTTCAGGTTGATCTGGCTAGCCCCGCTGCTCGTAAGTAGCAGTTGGGCAGCTCTGATCACCACCCCATATATTGCACTACATAGCCAGCCGAAATATGCCCAGGCCAAATCCCTGCCTTATGCCAATCCGCAAGCACCGAAAGGCGGTACGCTGATTCTGGCAGCTGATGGCAGTTTCGATAATTTGAACAGCATGAATGGCAAGGGCAATGTCACTGAGGGGGGCAACTATATTTTTGACAGTTTGCTGTCCAAGTCACTGGATGAGCCCGGTGTGTACTATCCTTTGCTGGCGGAAAAAGTCAGTTTTGACCCCAAGAAAACTGCCTTTATTATTTTTCATTTAAATCCCAAAGCACGGTTTAGCAATGGCCAGCCGGTGACTGCACAAGATGTCAAATACAGTTTTGAGTTGTTTCAGACCCAGTCCAATTTTGGCCTGCAAATGTATCTAGCTGATTTAAACCGGCTGGAAGTCCTGTCACCTTTACAGGTCAAAATGCATTTTAAATCCGGACATAATCCGGAAATGGCGATGATTGTCGCGCAGATGCCCATTTATTCTAAACAGGAATGGCAAAAACGTAATTTTAAAGAATTGACGCTGAAACCGATGCTGGGTTCAGGGCCTTATGTCATTGAACACATAGATGCTGGACGTAGTATTAGCTACAAACGCAATCCCCGATACTGGGGCAAAGACTTGATGGTCAATCGCGGGCGTTATAATTTTGACCGGATCAAGTATCGTTATTATCGTAGTCCTGAAATCAAGTTTGAAGCTTTCAAGTCGGGCCAATTTACCTTGCATGAGGAAAAACAGGTCAACCGCTGGGTGAAAGACTACCAGTTTCCCGCCGTTCGGCAAGGACAGGTGCAGCGTTACCGCTTTCAGCATCACAACCCGATTCCGACTCAGAGTCTAATATTCAATACCCGCCGCCAGCCTTTTACCGATATCCGTTTCCGCCAAGCCTTGAGTTTTGCCTATGACTTTGAATGGCTGAATAAAGCCATGTTCTATGGTGAATATCAGCGCCTGAACAGCTTTTTTTCCAATAGCGAGCTTGCATCTCATGGACGGCCAGGCATTCAAGAACTGCACATTTTAAAACCCCATTTAAAGCAGCTTGATCCGGTTCAACGTCAGGCTGTATTGCAGGACTGGAAATATCCTCAGTCAGATGCCTCCGGTTTTAACCGGAACAATCTGTTAAAAGCCCGTCAATTGCTATTAAAGGCAGGCTATCGTTATCAACAGGGGAAGTTGATTAATGCTTCGGGTCAACCGGTACAAATTGAGTTCCTGTTGCATCAGGCGGAGCAACAGCGTGATCTGATGCCATATCTGCGTCATTTAAAACGCTTGGGCATTCAGGCCAGCATTCGTATGGTAGAAACCGCGCAATATTATGAACGGCTGCGGAATTATCAGTTTGATATGATGGTTGATACCATGCCGCAATCCCTGACACCGGGGCAGGAGCAGAAACAGTTCTGGGGCACTCAGGCCGCCACGCAGCCAGGTAATTATAATTATGCCGGCATTCGAAATCCGGCCATTGATGCTGTCATTCAGCAGGTGACTCAGGCTCAAAACCGTGAACAGCTGGTGAATAGTACCCGAGCATTAGACCGTTTACTGCGTGCAGGCTATTATCATATTCTGACTTATGGTACGGGCGAATACTGGTATGCTTACTGGAATATGTATCAGCAGCCGCAACGAAAACCTAAACTCTCCGCCGGGATTGATTACTGGTGGGTCGATGCGGCAAATGCCAGACATGTGGCTGATTATTTCAAACAGCATTAAGCTCCAAGCCTATCAGGGAGTGCCATGAGCACTTATATTCTCAAACGTCTGTTGCTGATGATTCCAACCTTGCTGATCATTTTGCTGATCAATTTCATGGTGATCCAGCTGGCACCCGGTGGTCCGGTGGAGCAGGCGATTTATCAGGCGCAACAGGTCAATGGTTTGGCGCATACCGGATTGCAGTATCAGGGAAAGCAAGGCCTCACACCGGAGATGCTTGAGCAGATTAATATCCAGTACGGCTTTGACCAGCCGCTGCATATTCGATTTTGGGAAATGCTAACGCGTTATGCGCAGTTTGATCTGGGGCAGAGTTTTTTCAAAGACAAACCTGTGACTGAACTCATCTGGGAAAAATTGCCAGTATCGCTTTCTTTAGGCCTGTGGAGTACCTTGCTGATTTATCTGGTCTCCATTCCTTTAGGGATTAGAAAAGCCCGAAAACATGGCAGTCTGTTTGATCAGACTACCTCTCTAGTGTTGGCAGTAGGCTATGCCATTCCAGCCTTTATTTTTGCCATTTTAATCATTGTATTTTTTGCTGGTGGGTCTTATCTGCACTGGTTTCCCTTGCAGGGAATTCGCTCTGAAAATTTTGCTGAACTCTCATTCTTTGCGAAAATTCAGGATTATTTCTGGCATATGGCCTTGCCGCTGTTGGCCATGGTGCTTGGCGGATTTGCCAGTTTGACCTATCTGGTCAAATTTTCCTTTGTAGAAGAGCTGACTAAGCAATATGTCTTGGCTGCGCGGGCCAAAGGTTTAACTGAACATGCAGTGCTGTATCGGCATGTATTCCGGAATGCCATTTTAGTGCTTATCGCAGGTTTGCCTGAAGTTCTGATCGGGGTGTTTTTTGTGGGAAACCTGTTTATCGAGATTATCTTTAATCTGGATGGCTTGGGTGTTTTAGGCTTTGAGGCAATTATCCAGCGTGACTATCCGGTGATTTTTGGTACTTTGTTTATTTTCACCTTGCTCGGTCTGATACTGCGTTTACTCAGCGATTTGCTCTATCAACTGATTGATCCAAGAATTCATTTCAGTTCACGTCGAGGATCACAATAATGTCTTCCTTGATGCAAGTACGCTGGCAACGTTTTAAGCAGCATAAGCTGGGCTTTAGCTGCTTCATTATTTTCAGTGCTATTTTCATCATTTCCTTGGGTGCAGAACTGATTGCTAACGATAAACCCTTGCTGGTGAAATATGATCATGCTTTTTATCTGCCCATCCTGAAATCCTATCCGGAAACCACTTTTGGTGGGGTATTTGAGACAGAAGCAGAATATAAAGATCCTGCCGTACAGCAACTGATTGCAGAAAAAGGCTGGGCGATCTGGCCCATCATTCCGTTTTCCTATCAAACGCCAAATTTTGAACTGGCTGAACCGGTGCCATCGCCCCCGAGTGCGCAAAACTGGCTGGGAACAGATGATCAGGGCCGTGATGTTCTGGCACGGATTCTATATGGTTTAAGGATTTCATTACTGTTTGGTTTTGCTCTGACTTTATTGTCTGCGGTGCTGGGAATTTTAGCAGGGGCAATTCAGGGTTATTATGGTGGATGGATTGACCTGATCGGGCAACGCATACTCGAAGTCTGGAGCGGTTTACCGATGCTGTTTATGGTGATGGTACTGGTCAGTCTGTTTACCCCGAGTATTTACTGGCTATTTCTGATCATGCTGTTATTTGGCTGGACCATACTGGTGAGTATGGTGCGCGCTGAGTTTTTGCGCGCCAGAAATCTGGAATACGTCTGGGCAGCAAGAAGTATTGGGGCCGGGGATGGACGGATCATGTTCAAACATATTCTCCCCAATGTGATAGGTTCTAGCCTGTCACAGTTACCTTTTATGCTAACCGCCAATATTACTGCACTAACAGCGCTGGATTTTTTAGGGTATGGTTTGCCACCCGAGTCGGCATCCCTAGGGGAACTCTTGCTTCAGGCCAAAAACAACTTAAATGCACCGTGGCTGGCATTGTCGGGATTCTTTAGTTTGGCAATTGTACTGAGTTTGCTAATCTATATGGGAGAAGCGGTACGGGATGCTTTTGATCCAAGAAACTAAATCACAAAAATCTTTAACCTTGAAAAAATAAGCAGATAAAAATTGTGTAAATTTGACAAGACCGATTGTCAATTGTTCTGGCTTACGTTATAAACGAGTACAAAATAAAAGTAACGTATCAGGACAGATCATGACTCAATTGGCCGATTCTATTCAAATTCGCAATACCACTTTTAAAAACCGTATCATTAAAGGTGCCATGAGTGAAGCACTGGCCAATGATGCCGGCCAGCCCAATCAGGCACATTTCAAGTTGTATGAAGCATGGGCCGAAGGTGGCTTGGGTTGTGCTATTACGGGTAATGTCATGGTGGATTATCGTGCCAAGAATGAACCGGGCGTCGTAGTGGTAGAAACAGAACGCGATCTGGCACAGCTTAAAGTCTGGGCCGACGTAGGCAAACAACATGGCATGGTACAACTGGTCCAGTTATCACATCCGGGGCGTCAATGTCCGAAAGGTTTGAATCGGGAAACTGTAGCACCATCGGCAGTGCCATTTAGTCCGGCACTGGCTGTTAGCTTTGGTACCCCACGGGAACTGCGTGAAGATGAAATCCTGGATATTATCCAGCGCTTTGCCACTTCGGCTGCCATTTGTGAAAAAGCAGGATTTGAGGGGGTGCAGTTGCATGGGGCACATGGTTATCTGATTAGCCAGTTTCTGTCACCGCTGACCAATAAGCGTCAGGATCAATGGGGTGGTAGTATTGAGAATCGTACCCGTTTCTTGCTGCAAACCTATCAGGCTGTTCGTGCTGCGACTTCGGAAAATTTTATTATTTCAGTCAAGCTGAATTCAGCTGATTTCCAGCGCGGTGGTATTAGCGAAGAAGATGTCATTTATGTCTTTAAGGCGATGGACACTGCAGGCATTGATATCATTGAAGTGTCAGGTGGTAGCTATGAAGCACCTGCGATGGCCGGCGTGAAAGCAGACAAGCGCAAGGCCTCGACCATTGCCCGTGAAGCCTATTTCCTCGATTTTGCCGAAAAAATCCGTCAGGAAGTGAAGTGCCATATCATGGTCACTGGTGGATTCCGAACAGTTGAAGGCATGAATGCCGCGCTCGACAGTGGTGCCTGTGATTTTGTCGGGATTGCACGTCCCTTTGCGGTAGAACCTGACTTGGGTAATCGTCTGGTTGCGGGGCAGGATGTACGTTATGCGGTTGAGAAAATTAAAACCGGTATTCCAATGGTCGACAAAATGGCGATTATGGAAATCATCTGGTATGCCGCGCAGTTTAAGGAAATTGCCAAAGGCAAGCAGCCTAATCCGAAACTGTCACCACTAAAAGTCTTTTTGCAGTATCTGAAAGGCAATGTCAAAGCGGTGATCAAGGGACAATTAAACTCGCGAAAATCGGCTTAATTTATATTAAAAAAAACCGGACACTGCAAATGTCCGGTTTTTTAATTTCTGGCATTTAGGAGTGCTTTAGGAATAATGCATCGCTTGGGTCTGAAAAGGAAATAATAACTGACTTAACTGACGAGTCGCCCATAAGCCTATTTCGGTATGATGCATATGCGGTGTAGTATAAGGAATCAGTAAATCAATTTTCTGTTCAGCACCCTCACAGCGCATGAAGCGGCTTTTTAACTGATTTAAGCGCTGCTGGTCCATACGGCTCATTGCAGGTTCAATTTTTGCTTGTGATGGGGCTGCACTACGTGAGGACAGGCGAGTTGCCAAGCCTGCACCCTGAATCCAGTCTTTAATAATCTGTTTTTCGGTCGCATTAAAGACCCCAAACATTTTACCTTCCGGATGATCGATCATTTTCCAGAAGCGACTTTGTTCTACTGGCGCATCTTTCACGATCCAGCCTTTTTCAATCATCACCTGCAAAAACTCGCTAATCTGGGCAGGATCGGATAACCAATCATTGATGGTCTTGCCACTAAACTGACATTTCTGATTATGAATATATTGACCAATCAGCGCTTTATTCTGAAAAACTTTTAAAGCCATCTGCCCAATATCCAGTTCCTTAATAATCTGAGAAGAACTTTTGCCGACGTCATTCAGGACATAGCCTTTTTTAATCAGATCCAGATAAGCTTGTGGATCTTCAGTATGATTAAAATGCTGGATAAATGCTTGCAGGGATTTCTGCGCATGACCATTGTGAGCATTATCAATAGTAATGTGTACATTGAAATAATGCGGATCGATACCCAGTTCAGCCAGTTCATAATTGGTGATTAACAGATGCAGCGGTAACTGTTCATAACCGAGATTAAAGCCAATCACCAAAGGTAGATATTTGGCCGGGGCATAAGCCAGTGCGAGCTGTACGGCAGCCTGTTCGTAGTAACTGTCATCTAAATGCTCGGCATAACTGTTCAGCTCATAATGACTCAACAGGTCCTGATACATGGTGACATGATTGGCACGCGGATGCCCTAAACCAAGCTCTTCGAGATAGATGTAAATCAAATCTTTTAGCTCGGGCTGATTACAGTTTGGCACGGTCGAATATAACCAGGCACCATCGACCAGTTTGACCGGTGCAACTTTCGCCAGGAATTCGAAAGCATGAGAAACCGTTGGAAAATATTCCCGAGGCTGCTGCTGTTTCCGGCGATTGACATAGGTTTGGAAAGTCGCACAAACCTGATGATGGTGTTCTAAAAGATGCTGTTCAATCTGTGCGGGTTGATCCAACCATCCGAGGGTATCAATATTTAAATTTTTAATCAGATCGCTCAAATAAGAGTCGGCTTTTTCGGTTTTGGTATATGTCGAAATTTCAGTATCTTGAAAAAAGTCGACCCAATCCTTAAAGCTTTTAATTTGATAATTATGATTTTTATTTGGCGATAAAGGTAAACTTAGCTCTGTGCTGACGAACATAATCTGATCCTTGCAGATTTCTCTTGATTTACCTTAACGTGCCCTCTAAAAGCAGGGTGTTGAATTTTTGTTCTAATTTATTGGTGTATTGCTTTAAATGAAAATGAACGGATATTTCTATGCATAGAAATGTTAAAACAATACAAATTGTAAAATTAAGAATGGGATGGCAGCCGAAAGAGTGAGGGGGGAATTTGAACAAATGATAAAAACTAGGTTTAAAGATTCGAGAAATAAAATTTGCAAGATAAAAAAAGCCCGAGTCGCAATGCTCGGGCTTTTTGTTGAGATGTTGCCATCTCGAATATGGCGTCCCTACGGGGATTCGAACCCCGGTTACCGCCGTGAAAGGGCGATGTCCTAGGCCTCTAGACGATAGGGACAGTACAGAAGATAAATTTTAAAACCGCTACTTTTAGCTTGAAGTAATGGCGTCCCTACGGGGATTCGAACCCCGGTTACCGCCGTGAAAGGGCGATGTCCTAGGCCTCTAGACGATAGGGACTTAATAAAATGTACTTCTGAAAATTGGCGTCCCTACGGGGATTCGAACCCCGGTTACCGCCGTGAAAGGGCGATGTCCTAGGCCTCTAGACGATAGGGACGTTTCAGAGGTGGGCGTATAATAGGGTGAAAACAGGGGGGTGTCAAACGCATTTCCATAAAAAAAATGATTTTCTGGATTGAGTGCGTAAATTTAAAACAATCTTGTGGAAATACTTGAAAATTACATGGTTTAAGCCGGATTTTTAAGCAATTCCAGAATTGCTTCTACCACCTGCGGATGCAGTAAATAACCGGTAATATCATGCGGACGGTGAATATGCGTACGAATGCCGTGGTTAATAATGGCGGGTTGAAGCTGAAATGGCGGTTGTGTCAGAGGAAAGGCGGTAAGAAAATCATCAGTTGAATAAAAATTTATCCAGTCGCCTGTAATTGCAGCAGGTCGTACAATGGGTTGCGGTAAATGTGACTGGATCACCTGAAAGGCTAATGGCGATCCTAAAGTAATAAAACGCTGTACGTTCAGTTCAGGATGCTGAATAAGATAATTATAGGCAATCACACTGCCCAGAGAATGAGCAATCACAATACAAGGTTTGCGACCATTCAATTGCCGGGCAATCCGCTCATGAACTTCCTTCATGAAAGCAGGATTGTCGAGATACAGATAGGTTTCAATCAGAAATTTCTGAAGCAGGCTCCGATGCAGACTGGGAAAATAATTCAGCAATAATACAAAGTCTCGCAGTGCAACATTTTTGCTTAGCGTGGTAATAAATTTGAATTTCTGTTTGAAATCTATCGGCTCATTCAGATGAAGCTGAGGAAGATCTGAAATCACGGGCTTGCGCCAGCCAAGACGTGGAACTGGTGCAGGAAGCTGAGGATGGACAGGTTGACGGAAACGAAAGCTGGGCCATTGCTGGGGCATCAAGGTTCCAGCATTCAGGATGTTGCGAACGTTATAGTGTGAAAGCAAGTCTCCATAAAATGGAATGTGAATGTGACGTCGTAAATAACTGAATCTGGCATCATGACGGTGTTTGCGAATGCCTTTTTGAAGTATATGCAGCCAGCGCTGGCGAATCGATGCAGCACTGTGATGTTGCTGGTTCATTCCATGAATAAAAATAACTTTCATCGATACCTCACGGAGGTCGATCTATATATTCACAGTATAGAGAAAATTGCGGCAAGCCAAGCTGCACTTTTTGTGGCGTTAATGTTTAAATTATCTTCGATAAAACAATCATTAACAGACATTTGTATATTTATAAAAAAGGCAGAAAAAGCAGTGAATTGGTAGGTTCGGATGAAAGATTATACTGAATAGAAGAAGAATATGAATGGAACGGTAAAAGTTGAATTTAGAGTTTGGCGTGAGTCTTAGAGTAATTCCAGGAGCGCTTTAATGACGTCTGGATGCTGAATATAACCATCAATATCATGCGGATGATAGATGGAGGTATGAATCTCCTGATTAATAATCGCTGGCTGAAACTGGAAGGGTGGTTCTGATAATGGAAAGGCAGTCAGAAAGTCATCGTTACAATAGAAATTTATCCAATCGCCTGAAATTGCAGCAGGCCGTACAATTGGTTGCGGCAGATGAGCCTGGATCACCCGAAATGCCAACGGTGATCCGAGAGTAATAAAACGCTTGATATTCAGCTCCGGATGCTGGATCAAATAATTATAGGCAATCACGCTGCCGAGTGAGTGAGCCACCAGAATCTGTGGTCTGCTGCTATAGAGTTGATTATGAATGCGGCAGTGAACTTCATGCATAAAATGTGGGTTGGCCAAATAAAGATAACTTTCTAGCAAAAATTTATGCAAAAAGCTGGCATGTAAGCTGGGAAAGTAATTGATGAGTACCGCAAAATCCCGCAAAGCAATATCTTTGCTTAATGCTGTGATGAACTTTAGTTTTTGATTGAAATTCAGGACATCATCAATATTCGACTGCGGGACGTCACAAATTTGATAGGTGCATTGGTCTGGTGGCGATGCCGGTTGCAGCTGTGCGGGATGTAAAAAAGGGAAATGCGGCCACTGTTGCGGCATCAGGGTGCTGGCATTCAAGACGTTATGAAAATGATGCCGAGAAAGTAAATCGCCATAAAAAGGGATACGGATATGCCGTTTTAAATAAGTAAACCGAGCTTGCTGTTGTGGGTTTTTCCGAAGGCCTGTTTTGAAGAGATGCAGCCAATGTTGACGTAATGAAGTAGCCGTATACTGTTGCTTGTTCATGCCGTGAATAAACACAATTTTCATCGACGCACCCTTAAGGCTGCCCACTATGGTTATAGTATAGATAAAAAAAGAGCGGCCGGAGCCGCTCTTTTAAAACTGATGATTAAGACTTGTTGTGATAAAAAGCATAATAACTTGCATAACACGCTGCAATAAATAACAGACAGCCTACGAAGCTGATACGCATTGATGGATCAAAGACCATACTGATACAGGTAATAAAACAGAACACAAAGCCCAGGATTGGCACAATCGGGAACAATGGTGCAGCAAAGCCCAGTTCTTTGGCCGTATGACCCTGTTTATACCATTGACGACGGAAGTTGAACTGGCTTAAGCAGATACTCATCCAGACCACCACCATGGTAAATGCCGCAACGCCCAGCAAGTTGGTAAAGATCGTCTCTGGCGCAAACTGTTCAGACAATAAACCTGGCAATGCACCTAGCATGGTCACCATGACTGCAATATACGGTACACCGCGAGCATTCAGTCTTGAGAATACGGCAGGTAACTGTTTGCTATATGATAATGACCACATCATGCGTGAAGCAGCAAACAGGCCCGAGTTAGCAGCAGACAACAACGCAGTGATAATCACAAAACGGATGATGTCTTCAGCATAAGGAATACCAATATGCTGGAATACGGTTACGAATGGACTGCTGCTTACACCTTCAGCAGCTAAGCCTGCTTCCTGATGCGGAAGTAAGGCTGTTACCACAATGATCGTACCTACAAAGAAAATTAATAAGCGGAAAATCGCAGTGTTAATCGCTTTAGGAACATTTTTCGCAGGATCTTCAGTTTCACCGGCAGCCACACCAATCAGCTCGGTACCAGAGAAGGCGAAGTTAACGATCAGCATCGTAGCAAAAATCGGGAACAGGCCTTCAGGGAACCAGCCCTGTGCCGTCAGATTGGTAAATAAAGGCGCAGCTTCATAGCCTTGATAGCCCAGAACACCAAAGATGGCCAATAGACCTAAAAGAATAAAAGCAACAACCGTGACTACTTTTACCAGTGCCAGCCAGAATTCGGATTCGGCAAACCAGCGGGTAGAAATCATATTTAGACTAAATACGAATACACCAAAGATAATGGTCCATAACCACATAGAAATGTCCGGGAACCATTCCTGCATCAGCAAGGCCGCTGCAGTAAATTCAGTTCCAAGAGTGACCGACCATGTCAGCCAGTATAACCAGGTGATGGTATAGCCTGTGCCTGGTCCAATATAACGTTTGGCATAAGCACCAAATGAACCAGATTCTGGCATATGAACGGCAAGTTCGCCCAAACATAGCATCACCATGTACGCGATAATACCGCCCAGGAGATAAGCGAGAATGGCACCTACAGGCCCCGTTTGTGCAATGACTTCACCCGACCCTAAGAATAGGCCTGTTCCGATTGCGCCACCAAGCGAAATCATGACCAGATGTCGAGTACTCATAGCGCGTTTTAAAGGCGCAGAATTGCCCTGATGCGTAGCATCATTCGGAGATGAGTGCATAGGAAATAAGAAATACTTCAAAGGAATGAAGCGAGCTATTGTAGTGAAAAACTACAAATCTGCAATCGAATAATGGTAATTTCGAATAAGGTCTGATCGTATGAGATCAATAGATGGCGTCCCTACGGGGATTCGAACCCCGGTTACCGCCGTGAAAGGGCGATGTCCTAGGCCTCTAGACGATAGGGACGTTGCGAGGTGATGCGTATATTAAGGATTAAGCCGGGGTTTGTCAAAAGGGTTTTTGCTAAAATTCATTTAATAGTTTAAACATTAGGCAAAACAAAAACTTTATTTTATTAAGATGTTATTTTCTGAACAGATTTCAGGACTATAAAAAATAAATATTTGAAAAGATCACTAAAACTTAGTGATCTGGAGTTTGATATTGCTCAGGCTGAGAGTTTTCAGCTGGGGTTGATACTGTCTCAGTCTCCGCAGTGTTGTCATCATCACGGTTGACGATATAGAGATATAGCGCGGATGGGGCTAAAATCAGTAAAACCAGTAAGATCTTTTTTAACATGATACAAAGGCAAAATATGAAATCGCATTAATTATAGCCTAAGCAAATTAAAAAGAGCAGCAGCATGTACCTATTCAGGCTCTAGAATTTAAAAGTAACATCCGCAATAAATTGGCGGCCGATTTCAGTCATCACACGTGGTCTATCATTTGAGATCGAGCCTGTTGTATAGGTATTCACGCGGTTGGTGACGTTGTTAATGGTTAAACCAAAAATTGCCCTTAAATCTTTTGAAATTTCCCAATCATAGGTGGTGCGCATATCCCATGTAAATTTGGGTTTAATTTCAGAGGCTAAATAGGTGTCAAGCAGTTCACCTTCATATTCGACTTTGTCATTTTTATCGGAGACTGCAACCATATCATCGTAACTGTCTTTATAGCTAAAGAAGTTTGAAATACGTACAGGCAGTGTATCGAATGTAATGTCCCAATTTACTCGTGCGGTCCATGGTTGGTTAAAGTTTGGGGCAGGGCGGTCTGACCAACGGATAATTTGACCATCATAAGAGACCCATTCATCTTGAGTGGCTTGATCATAGGCTGAAGTGTAATCTACATAACTGCGGAAGATTTCACTGTAGTCAAACCCCAAAGCAAATAAATGTTGGCTAGTTCCCAGTGCGATCGGTTGACGATTTTTAAGGGTTAAGGTGTAGATGTCAGCTTTGCCACTTCCATCATTGTTATATTTGTAGAAAAATTTTGATCCATCTAAAGGAGTAACTTTAGTTTTTGATATTTCATCCTGATATTTACGATTGACCCATTTTAGCCCTAGATCCCAATTCTGGATTTGTGTATTCAGGCCTAAAACAGTCTCGTCACTGAAAGGCGTATTGAGCGCTGAACTACGCGCACCGCTGGATAGTGCAGTTTGTGTTTCTACCCAAGGTGCATGTGGGTTTTCACGTGACAGTTTGTAGAACAAATCATTTTGAATTTCGTTTAGCTCTGTACCTAAAGTTTGCTGACCATAGTAGCGATTCCACCCAGCGGATAAATGCAATTGATCATTACTAAAGGGTTTGTAAGAGAGACGGCTACGAGGAGCAATATTGATATTACTACTTAAAGAGTCATAATCAGCGCGAACACCAAGGCGTGTTGAAATTTGATCATTCCATTGAATATTGTCTTCAATAAATATATTTAGGCGATCTTGCTGGGCTTGAATATCACCAGCTTTGTACAGAGTGCCACCAGCGATATATTGTCCATTCCAACCATTTATCGTTAGTTTATCATCACAATATGGGTCACTTTGAAGGCAGGTAGTATCTTTGCCAAGTTCTTTTAAGTTGATCTTTGTCGCGAGTAAAACATCCTCGGCTCGTTTCCACTCAACATGAGCATGGCTATAACCCGCACCTAGAGTCATGTTGTGTTGGGATTGACCAACTTTAAATGGGTCTATATTGGCTTGTAGGTCGTAAGAGAGAGCGTCTTGGAGTTGTTTGATTTCTCCCATGATGGCGCCCTCTCGAACAACATCGGTATTATTCCAATCTTTACTTCCTTCGGCATAGTACCAATGCATACTGTAGTTATTGTCAGCAATACGTTGTGTCGCCGAGTTTTGGAAATTAAGTTTATGTACGAGAGTACCTAGATTGAATTGGTGTTCGAGTTCAGAGAACAGAGTAAGTGTTTCTGTCTCAGTAGTACTACCTGAATCACGATTGCTGTCCACATAACTTAAGCTATCGAGCAAACCATAATCGAAACCAAACTTCGCTTTGGTTGAGGCGTTTGGTGTATAAAATAATGTTGCACCAAGATTTGAATTATGTCGTGCTTGATCAATTGTTTTAGGTGTTTCAAAGCCACTTTTGACTGGGATGATAGACTCTCGTTGAGAAGCATAAGCATTAAAGCCCCAATCATTCGAGAGCTTCCCATAAATATTGGTGCTTAGACCTTGTTTGGTATATTCCTTTTGGTAGTCATCTGTAGGTTCTTCAAATTTACTTTCTTCTAAAGGTGAAATTGAGTTGTAGCGAGCCCAATCGCTTTCAGTGTAATCGTAAGTGATAGAACCGTGAATTTTACCTATCTCTGTTTGCGGTGCGCATATTTTAGCATTTATAACACCACCTGTGAATTGACCATAAGCGGCAGACACATTGCTATCTAATACTTTAAGCTCACAAAGTAGGTCAGTGTTCACTGCCATAGCTTGTGCGCCAGTCCCAATATCTTGAAACGTATTTGTGTTTGAATTTGCTGGATTAATAAGTAGGTTGTTGGAAACACCATTCACAATGAAATTGTTTTGGAAGGTTTGTGCACCATTAATTGAGATTTCGGCAGGTTTAATTTCACCTTGAGAACCTGCTGCAAGTTGTGACTGACTAAACTGCACATTCGGATTCACTTTTAAAAAATCGGTAATGTTCTTTGAGCTATTTGGCGTACTTTCTAAATCTTCTTTTGAATAAACTGTTTTTCCCACTTCATTTGCTTGCTGAGCTTCGATAATAATCGTGCTGAACTTAACCGTAGCTTCCTTGAGGATGGATTCTTGATAATTTGATTCTTCTGCAAAACTAGATGTTGATAAAGCTGTTAGAACCGCAATAGAAAGTGGGGAATAAGCAAAACGCATGAGAAGGGTTAAATCTGCGAAAGATAATGGAAGTGATTATCATTAACTTGGAGTAGGTAATCAATAGTAATGAGAATTATTTTCATTAATTAATTGATAAAAGTGTAGGACTTGAGCAGCTTAAGATGCTGATCAAAGAAATATAAAGAAGAGAAAAAATAGATGGCGTCCCTACGGGGATTCGAACCCCGGTTACCGCCGTGAAAGGGCGATGTCCTAGGCCTCTAGACGATAGGGACGTTTAGAAGATGGCGGTATCTTATTGATCCGCCACCAGAGTGTCAAGCAGGTGAGGTGCGAGTTTGTTTAAAATATAGCAAAACAGTTCAGCGGTCTTCTGCGTATCATATAATGCAGAATGGGCTTCTTTACCATCAAACTCGATTCCAGCTTGGATACAGGACTTCGCCAGTACAGTCTGACCAAACATCACCGCACTTAAAGTCACTGTATCGAAGACAGAAAAACTATGAAACGGGTTCTGGTTTTTGGTCCCGGTACGGGCAATCGCGGCCTGAAGAAAACCTAAATCGAAATGTGCATTGTGTCCGACTAAAACTGCATGGGTACAATTTTGCTGGCGACGCACTTCATTCACCGATTTAAAAATGCGCTTGAGTGCAGTTTTCTCATCTTCGGCCATGGCGATTCGCATTGGATTAGAAGGATCGATCCCAATAAACTCCAGCGAACGTCGGTCGAGGTTTGCCCCTTCGAAAGGATTGATATGTGCATGGTAAGCTTGACCCGGCACAAATTGACCCTCCTCATTATAAACAATCGGAATGGCCGCAATTTCCAGCAATGCATCAGTCTGCGCATTAAAACCTGCAGTCTCGACATCGACAACTACAGGTAAGAATCCACGAAAACGTTGACCAATGATTGGGAGCGTTTCATTTGTCACACTTTTCTCCATTGAATGGTTTTACCAGCATACAGTGGGATAATCTGTTCACCATTCAGATAGTCTAAACTTTCAGGGATTACTTGATCTTCTTTAACCAGGGTAATGGTATTGGTATTACGTGGCAGGCCATAGAAGTCTGCACCAAAATGGCTGGCAAAACCTTCCAGGCGTTCAATTTTACCCACCTGATCAAATGCCTGAGCATACAGCTCAATGGCAGTCGGCGCACTATAACATCCTGCACAGCCACACGCATTTTCTTTTGCATTTTTTGAATGCGGCGCGCTATCTGTTCCCAGGAAAAATTTAGGATTACCGCTGGTTGCGACTTCCAGCAAAGTTTGCTGATGCGTTTGACGTTTTAAAATTGGCAAGCAGTAGAAATGCGGCTTGATCCCACCAACCAGCATGTCATTGCGGTTAAACAATAAATGTTGCGGCGTAATGGTTGCAGCGACATTACGGTCTTGCTCAAGTACAAAGTTTGCTGCTTCGCTGGTGGTGATGTGTTCGAGCACCAGTTTCAGCTTGGGAAATTGTCTGAGTAAGGGAGCCAGCACTTCATCCAGGAAACGCTTTTCACGGTCAAAAATATCGACATGATTATGCGTCACTTCACCATGTAGCAATAAAGGCACTTGGTGTTCTTCAAGCTGTTCAATTACGCCGTAGACTTTGCTCATATCGCTCACACCACTATCGGAGTTGGTGGTCGCACCCGCAGGATAGAGCTTGATGGCATTGACATGCGCAGATTCTTTGATCTTTTTAACTTCGCTTGCCGGGGTGTTGTCAGTGAAATACAGCACCATACGCGGGTCGAAATTTACCCCTTCAGGCACATGTGCCATGATACGTTCACGGTAGGCATTGGCTTCTTCGACAGTTTTAACGGGTGGCACCAGATTTGGCATGCAAATGGCGCGAGAAAACTGCTTGGCTAAATCGGGAACGGTACGTTGAAGTGCTAAACCATCACGCAGGTGAACGTGCCAATCATCTGGCTGGAGAATCGTAATCGTATTCAAGGCAAATTCAGTCGAACAAATAAAACAAATGATAATCCATCTATAGTAAAAATGGTAACGAGAAAGCGCTACAAAATAAGGGATATGTATAAATTAATTTTAAAAAGTATGTTATTTTAAAATTAATAAAAAAATTACATAAATACTTGGCAATGGAATACAAGTACAATCTAGCGAAATTGCAAGATGATAAAGAAGACATAGAACAACTGATTACACGGCAAAGCCAGCGTGTAGGCCCGGTCTTCCCACAAAATCTGGAACAAGAATTCTGGACCAAAAATCTGGAACGCGCCCGTAAACATGTCGAAAAATATGTCTGGGCTGGAGTACTAGCCTATTTCCTTTTTTTAGTGGTAATGATTCCTACAGATTACTGGAGTATCAGCAAAGAATATTTCGTACATGATTTTGTCCTGTGTATGCTGGGCCTGCTCAATGGTGGCATGTCATTAATCATTTTTTATATATTCTCCTGTTTACCCAAGATCAAGCGCTTTTTTCCGCAGGCTTCGATGCTGTTGGTGTTCTGGATACAGGTGTCAATTTCATGCATTACCATGTCGATTAAAACTGATGCCTTGCAGCATCAGTCCATGGCCATAGTCACGATCGTGTATATCCTGGGTTATATTCTGACCGGTATTAGACCGATTCAGATGCTGGTCACCGGATTACTCGCTGCGGCAACTACTATTCTTGTATTGTTTAGCCTTTCAGTTGAATTTAATCCTATGGTTTTTGGCCGGATTTTAATTGGAAGTTGCTTGCTGGGTTATGTGATTAGCCATATGATTTTTGCCCGTGAACGTGTGATATTTCTCTATAGCATTCGCGCCAGAATCAGTGAGCAGATCCAGCGTATCCATACCAACGAATTATTACATTTGAGTCAGTACGATGAGCTGACCAAGATTTCCAATCGACGGACTTTTGATGAGACGCTGCAAGTCCATTTCGAACGTGCACATCGTGAAGAAACGGCATTGGCAATTCTGTTTATCGATGTAGATTTCTTTAAAAATTACAACGATTTTTATGGGCATCAGAAAGGTGATGATGTCATTTCGACTATTGCCAAAACCATCAAAAATGCGATCCGTCATATGGACTTTGTCGCGCGTTATGGCGGGGAAGAGTTTGTGGTGCTCTTGCCAGAAACGGATGCACATGGTGCTTATGCAGTGGCTTCAAATATTTTTAAGGCGATTGATCGTCTGGAAATTCCACATGAAAAATCCTCGGTTGCGAAACATATCACCATCAGTTTAGGCATTACCGTCTATCGTGGTGAAGATGATATTGATAAAGACGCCTTATTGGGAATCGCGGATCAGGCGCTATATCGTGCCAAACAGCTTGGACGCAACCAGATTTATTATCAGTCCATTCGTTCAGTCAATTCAGATATCGCAAATGGTTAGAGATTATTACAATCAATAAACGAACCCTCAATAAAAAACCGCTCATCAGGAGCGGTTTTTTAAGAAACTAAAAAGGACTAAAACTTAGTTTTTGTCTTTTAGTTGTGGCACTGCAGATGCTGAACCAACTGCCAATAAACCAGTCTCTGTATAGATGCCCAGTTTCGCACGAGTATCCGTGATATCCAGGTTACGCATGGTCAACTGACCAATACGATCCATCGGCGAGAACATAGAATCACCTTTCTCCATAGTCAAACGCTCAGCTTCATAAGTGAGGTTCGGAGATTCAGTATTCATAATGGTGTAGTCATTACCACGACGCAATTCGATCGTTACAGTACCGGTAACTGCTTTAGCAACCCAACGCTGTGCAGTTTCACGCAGCATAAGCGCTTGAGAATCGAACCAGCGACCTTGGTAAAGCAAACGACCTAAACGTAGACCGTTAATACGGTATTGTTCAATCGTATCTTCGTTATGAATACCCGTTACCAGACGCTCATAAGCGATGTGAAGCAGCGCCATACCCGGAGCTTCATAGATACCGCGAGATTTCGCTTCGATGATCCGGTTTTCGATTTGATCCGACATGCCTAGACCGTGACGGCCACCGATGCGGTTCGCTTCAAGAATAAATTCAACTGGATCTTCAATGCGTTGACCGTTGATAGCAACCGGGAAGCCTTCTTCAAAAGTAATCGATACTTCTTCAGCTTTTACTTCTACGTCATCTTTCCAGAACGCAACGCCCATGATTGGCTCAACGATTTTGATGCCTGCATTCAGGTATTCAAGATCTTTAGCTTCGTGCGTCGCACCCAGCATGTTTGAGTCAGTTGAATAAGCTTTTTCTTTTGACATTTTATAGTCAAAACCATTGTCGATCAGGAACTGTGACATTTCTGCACGTCCGCCCAGCTCGTCAATGAAAGTTTGGTCTAACCAAGGCTTGTAGATTTTAAGCGCAGGATTGGTCAATAAACCATAACGGTAGAAACGTTCAATGTCGTTGCCTTTATAAGTTGAACCGTCACCCCAGATGTTAACGTCATCTTCTTTCATGGCAGTAACCAGCATGGTGCCTGTTACTGCACGACCCAATGGCGTCGTGTTGAAATAAGGCATACCACCTGTAGAAATATGGAACGCGCCACATTGAATTGCAGCAATACCTTCTAATGCAAGCTGTAAACGGCAGTCGATTAAACGTGCTTTTACTGCGCCATAAGCTTCAGCTTTTTTTGGAATCGCATCGTAATCGTCTTCGTCTGGCTGACCCAGGTTTGCTGTGTAAGCATAAGGTTCAGCGCCTTTTTGTTTCATCCACAAAAGAGCAGCAGAAGTATCTAGACCACCAGAGAAGGCAATACCAACTTTTTTACCTACTGGGACATTCTGCAAGATAGTTGCATTATCAGACATTGTTCATCCTAATGATATGAAATAGGCACGCCAGAATTGGTGGCCTGAAAAAATACATATTGCATCAATTGTATCATTAATTTATTTAGGTTTGCTTTAGAAAAGAAAAACTCGTTTTAAAATCTCTATTCAATAGGCTTAAATAATCATAAATCGCACGATTTTAACCAGAATCCTGCTGAAAAAGTAAAAAATTGGTTATATTCAGCCGAATAATTTAAAAACCAGATAAAACAGGAATAAAAGCATGGCGACTCATATCCCACCTTTACCTAATTTAAATCCTAAAACCAAGAATGAAACACTGGCACTGTTGCATGGGATTTATGCCGGCCTGATTGGTTTTAGTGCAGTGCTGTTTTTATATCTTGAATATCAGCAATCCAGTATTTCCATGCTGAGTTTAGGTGTGGTGCTGCTGCTTTTAGGCTTGTTGATGTTTTTTAATATCCAGGCCAGTATCAAGGTGAAGCAGGGCAATGGTTCAGGACGTACTTTATCCAGAATAATGGCTATTCTGATGTTGCTGAGTTTTCCAATTGGTACAGTATTGGGCGTGATTGCATTATGGAAATCCAGCGCACGACAATGGCAGAACTAATTCGTCATGTATAGAAAGAACTGTTTCGAAGATTGATATTTGTGCCTGAAAATGCTGAACTCCGGGTCATAAAAAGCCGCTGAAAATCAGTTAAAGTAAGGGAATGACTTGCTCAGCCAAATATAATCAGGGATTTGTTATGACCACGACGCGCTATGCCAACATTTTAAAACCACTGCATTTAGGTTTTACCACCATTAAAAACCGGGTCGTAATGGGGTCGATGCATACTGGTCTGGAAGACCGCTTTTATAATTATCCTAAACTGGCAGCGTATTTTGGCGAACGTGCCAAGGGTGGCGTAGGTCTGCTGATTACAGGGGGAATATCGCCAAACCGTCAAGGCTGGTTGTTGCCGGCAGGCGGCACCATGAATACCTTGGGAGATATTGCGCCACATCGTCTGGTGACGCATGCAGTGCATAAACATGGCGCCAAAATTCTTTTGCAAATTCTGCATGCCGGACGTTATGGCTATCAGCCTTTTGTGGTGTCGGCAAGTCCAATCAAATCGCCAATTTCTCCTTTTAAACCACGTGAAATGTCAGATAAACAGATCCTGAATACCATTCAGGATTATGTGAAAACTGCCAGCATTGCCAAAAAAGCCGGCTACGATGGCGTAGAAATTATGGGTTCAGAAGGCTATTTGCTGAATCAGTTTTTAAGCCGTCATGTCAATCAGCGTAACGACCGTTGGGGTGGCCCGATCGAAAACCGGATGCGTTTTGCCGTAGAAATTGTCAAAGCCATTCGCGAGGAAATTGGCGAAAAATTTATTATCTGTTTCCGTTTGTCGCTTCTCGATTTGGTACATGATGGCAATACCATGCAGGAAGTCATTACCGTAGCTAAAGCTTTGGAAAAGGCAGGAATTACTTTGCTCAATACCGGGATTGGCTGGCATGAAGCACGTATTCCCACCATTGTGACTTCTGTACCGCGTGCTGCTTTTGTCGATTACACGGCTGAAGTTAAGAAACATGTTTCGGTGCCGGTGATTGCATCCAACCGGATCAATATGCCAGACACTGCCGAAGCAATTCTGGCTTCTGGTCAGGCAGATATGGTGCAGATGGCACGTCCACTTTTGGCAGATGCGTTCTGGGTCAATAAAACTGCAACCAATCGTGTTGATGAAATCAATACCTGTATTGCCTGTAATCAGGCTTGTCTGGATCATACCTTTAAAAACCAGCGCGCAACCTGTCTGGTCAATCCGCGTGCCGCTTATGAAACCGAACTGGTCTATGTCAAAACCAAAAAACCAAAAAGTATTGCAGTGATCGGTGGGGGTGTCGCAGGTTTGTCGGCTGCTACTGTCGCAGCCAGTCGCGGGCATGATGTGACGCTGTTTGAGGCCAGTCATGAAGTAGGCGGACAGTTCAACCTGGCTAAAGTCATTCCGGGGAAAGAGGAATTTCACGAAACGATTCGTTATTTTAAAGTGCAGCTAGAAAAAACTGGAGTTGATCTGCGTCTCAATACCCGAGTCAACCGCGAGCAGTTGGAGCGTGAGGGTTTTGATGAGGTGATTGTGGCTACAGGGGTTGTGCCGCGTGCCTTGAATATCGAAGGCAGTCAGGCACCACAAGTATTATCTTATGCAGAAGTGCTACGTGGCGCACCTGTCGGTGATCGTGTTGCGGTCATTGGCGCAGGCGGGATCGGTTTTGATGTGTCCGAGTTTTTATTAAAGCCACCGCATCAAATACAGCCGCAACCTGTGGATGAGTGGAAGCGTGAATGGGGTGTAGATTCTCATCCAGATTATGTGACTGAAGGCGGGTTACAGCGTGCTGAAGTAGAACCTCCGGTACGGGAAATTTATCTATTACAACGTAAAAAAACACCACTTGGCGCAGGACTAGGCAAGACTTCAGGCTGGGTACATCGTGCCCAGTTAAAAAAACATGCCGTGCGTATGTTGCGCGGTGTGCAATATAAATCTGTTACCGATGAAGGCTTATGGATTGAGGTAGATGGCCATGCTCAATTATTGCGTGTGGATACCATTGTGGTATGTGCAGGTCAGGAATCGGTAAAAGACCTGATGCCGAGTGCTGGGGAAAATACCTTGGCGCAGTATCATATTATTGGCGGTGCAAAACTGGCTGCTGAACTCGATGCCAAGCGCGCCATTCGTGAGGGAGCGGAATTAGCAGCAAAACTGTAAGGATTTGATGAAACTATATGCAGTTGATTGCATTCACTGTAATTTTCACTTGTCAGCCGGACAAAAGCTCCGTATTATTGCGCCCATGGAAGCGTGGCAGAGCGGTTTAATGCACCGGTCTTGAAAACCGACGAGGGTGTGAGTCCTCCGTGAGTTCGAATCTCACCGCTTCCGCCAAATTTTAAAAACCCCAGTCGAAAGATTGGGGTTTTTTATTGCTTATGATTTTAATAAAGCGATTTAAAATAAGCTGATAGCGAACAAAGTCAAAATTTTAAAATTCCATAATTGATAAATAGATATTCTTTAATTGCCTACTTCAATCTTGATTAATGCCAACGCAATTCTTTCCACATGTCGATAAGCCGGCTGTTCCAGTTCTTCACCAAAAATATCCGGGTCAATTTCCTCATAAGACCAAGTTATATTGTGATGCTGTTTCATCAAATTTTTAAGATGCTGCAAAAACAGATTGCCATGTTCAGTCACGGTCACACCGGTATATAGAAATAAATGTCCGCCAGAATTCAGGCGCTGTAGACCTTCTTTTATAATCCTGAATGATAAATCACAGCCATCCAGCGCATTACCGCCATGACGATATTGCCGTTGCTCAGGATCAATTAAATAAGGTGGATTGGCAAAAATCAGGTCAAACTGACCTTCAAGATTGGAAAATAAATTGCTTTGCACCGGAGAGATTGAAGTAAAACCCGAAAAATCAATATTGAGCTGACTATAGAGCAAGGCTTTGGGGTTTAGATCTGCTACAAAGATTTCCTCATGATCTGGAAAGTATTTGGCGATACTGATGGCAGCAGCAGAGGTGCCACAGCATATTTCAGCAGCCCGTTTGAAAGGGCGAGGTTCGGTGGCTAGATATTGCTTGAGATGATAGATAAAGCGATACGTATCCGGACCGAAAAATACCGCATCTTGCTGAGTGGTTGGAAAAGCTGAATGAATAAAGAGTTCGCCATCGAGTGAAGAAACCCGAACCTGACTCAAGTATTGATCTTCCTGAACCTGTAGAAGCTGATGTTCTTGCAATAATGTAAAAAGGGCAGAATCAAGATCAGTTTTTTTAAAGTTTAGATTCCAGCCAAAGATATCCTGATGGGTTCTGTGCTTATAAATTTCATTCTTTTTTCGATTCAGAATTCGCTGGTGGGAAAGCGGTGTAATGGTCGTAAACTGATAATCTTGTTGTTTTAAAAAGGCTAATAAATAAAGCAAAGCTTGCTGCGGGCTGCTTTGAATCTCTAAAATTTGGTTCATACGGATATGCTCTTCTATTTATTTAACCTACATGAAAAGATTAATTCACTTTATGCCTGCAAAAGACAATATCAAACCAGTCGTGAATGATCAAAGCTATACAGCACTGGATTCCATAGAAATGGATCAGTTTATATTCACCTAAATAATGCATTGCTTAGGTAAAAATGTGATGAGAATTGGTTGGATTTGTATAGATCGTAGGCATAATTTTATTGGTTAAGCAGCCTTATTATGATTTTGCGAACTATTATTTCTTATTTACGATTATATGTATAAAAAATGGCTATTAATCACTGGGATCAATAGCCATTAGAGCTGAGAGCTTTAAAAGCTTAGTTGGGTACTTCCGGCAAATCAAACCAGATCACTTGCGCATCTTCGCTTGCTTTAATTTCTGTATCATCTAGAAAAGCAATTGCGCCGCCAGCTTCAACTCTATGTTCAGCGATCTGGACAGTGCCAGAAACAACATGTACATAATTAATATGCTGGGTCGCTTTCACTTCCAGACTTTGGCCTTGCTGAATCACCGCAGTTTTGACTTCGGCATTCTGACGAATATGCATCGGTGCATTGTCATTCGGATCACAAATCAAATGCCACTGGTTCGGTTGCTCATGCGGGTCAAGACGGATTTGCTGATAGTTCGGCTTGGCATCACGTTCATTTGGAATAATCCAGATTTGCAGTAAATGGACCTGTTCGTCGCCTTGGTTCATTTCACTGTGCCGCACACCTGTTCCTGCACTCATCAGTTGCCATTCACCCGCAGCGATTCCGCCATGATTGCCCATGCTGTCCTGATGGGTAATGGTTCCTTTCAGCACACAGGTCAGGATTTCCATATTGTCATGTGGATGCGTTCCAAAACCCTGATGTCCATCAATCAGGTCATCATTAATGACACGTAAAGCGCTGACACCCATATACTTTGGGTTATACCAGTTACCAAATGAGAAACTGTGTTTAGACTCCAGCCAGCCCATTTTTACATGACCACGATTTTCGCTAGGATGTAGAAAAGCATTCATGATTTTATCTCGACATTATTTTTAACTTGAGATCATCATACTGTCGTTTTATAACTGAAAAAATCTCAAATAGGCGACAGATCATTGCATTTTTGCAACGACAGAGCTGAAAGTAAACATAAGGAATAAAAAAGCCCGCTCAAAAGCAGGCTATTTTTATTCAAATCGGCAGACCGATCATCATTCTAAGAAACGAACCGTTACCCCAGATTTGACTTTACGGCCAAGATCATTGGCATCCCAGTTAGTCAAACGAATACAACCATGTGACGCTGTTTTCGAAATGGTAGACGGGTTTGGTGTTCCGTGAATACCAAATGATTTCTTGCTTAAACCAATCCAGATATTCCCGACAGGACCGTTAGGACCCGGTGGTAAAGACAGTGGTTTTAAGTTTTTACCTTGTACAAAGTTAGACGGTGAGTAGCTGTACCAAGGGTTTGGTGCAACACCTGTTACTTTATAGGTTCCGGTCGGAGATGGTGTATCCGCACTACCAATGGTGGCAGGGAATGACGCGATCATTTGATTTTTACTGTTAAATAAGTACAGTTGTTTCGCACCTTTATGTGCAACAATCAAGTGAATACCTTCAGGCAAGTCATTACGTACATTACTGACCAGTAATTTTTCCCCAACTTTATTAAAGTTAGCATTTGGATTGAGTTTCTTTAAGAAATTCTCATCCATATGGAATTTTTCGCTCAACATTTCACTGACACGTGTGTAGTACAAGCCTTTCATTTTCGCCTGTAACGCATAATCTGAAGGAATAGACTTGGCAAATGGGCCTGCCAGATCTTTTTCAGTAATGGTGTATTCAACAAAGGCTGGCTTAGAACCCTGACGTGCAACTAGTTTATCCCAGGTTTCCTGAGTCAAAACACCTGTCGGTTTAATGCCATTCATTTGCTGGAAAGATGCAATGGCTTTTAGTGTATTTTTACCGCTGGTTCCGTCAATCGCCCCCGGTGATGCATGGGCATTATTCAGCATGACATGTGCACGTGCGTAAACTGGGAATTGACCTGCACCGATATTTTCATACCACTGGGCATTATTTAAGCCGTCTAAAGTCCACGAAGCTTTGGTCGCTGCAGAGTTAGTCGGTGCTTTGGTATTTGGTGCTGCGCCAATAGAAGCAGTCTGATCTTCGGTATCCTGTAGCTCATTCAGCGCTTCAGATGCCTGTTTTAAGTCTTGTTGTTCTTGTGCGGTAATTTGCGCTTCTGCAGGTGCTGCTTGGGCCGCTGAAGCTTCAGTTGCTAATGGATCAATCGGATCTTGCACTGCAACATCAGTCACCACTTGGGGTTTTAATGGTTGTTCAGCAGTAGACGCGGCAAAAACTTGACCTGCGAAAATGCAACCTAGACTCACAGCGAGCATTGTGCGAACGAACATGTAACTCAACCTTAAGAATTATTTCTTTAACTATGTGAAAAAACACTATAAGTATTACAGAAAAAATGTGGAGATGCAGTAGTTGTTTTGTGTAAATCACTAGGTTGCCGTTCAATCCGATCGGTTTTTAAAGTTGCCAGAAGTTATTAAAACTGCGGCCTTTTTGCTATGATGTTGGCAATGTCAAAGAAAGATGGGAATGTGAATGACGACCTTAAAAAATGATCGTTTTCTGCGCGCATTGTTGCGTGAGCCTGTAGATGCTACGCCAGTATGGATGATGCGTCAGGCTGGCCGTTATTTGCCTGAGTACCGCGAAACGCGTACCAAGGCAGGAGATTTCCTTTCGCTTTGCAAGAATACTGAACTGGCCTGTGAAGTAACTTTGCAGCCTTTACGCCGTTATGATCTTGATGCCGCGATTTTATTCTCGGATATCTTGACGGTTCCGGATGCTTTGGGACTGGGGCTGTATTTTGAAGCCGGTGAAGGCCCGAAATTTCACAAGACCATCCGTACCGAACAGGATGTCGCCAATCTGCCTGCATTTAATGCCAAGTCGGATCTGGATTATGTGATGAATGCCGTTTCGACCATTCGTTCAGCCTTGGGCGGTCAGGTTCCTCTGATTGGTTTCTCGGGCAGTCCATGGACTCTGGCAACGTATATGGTCGAAGGCGGTTCAAGCAAGGATTTCCGTTTTACCAAACAGATGATGTATGCGCAGCCTGAAGTTTTGCATGCTTTACTGGATCGTCTGGCTGATGCAGTGACTGAATATTTGAATGCGCAGATCGATGCGGGTGCACAAGCGGTACAGATCTTTGATAGTTGGGGTGGGGCATTAGCACATCGTGAATATATCGAGTTCTCGCTGAACTATATGCAGAAGATTGTCGCTGGTTTGCAACGTGAGAAAGACGGCCGCAAGATTCCGGTAATTCTGTTTACCAAAGGTGGCGGTCAATGGTTGGAACCGATGATTACGACAGGCGCAGATGCATTTGGTCTGGACTGGACCATGCCATTGAATGTCGCTCGTCAAACGGTTGCTGGTCGTGCAGCACTTCAGGGTAACCTGGATCCTGCAACTTTATATGGTTCATCAGACACCATCATTAAAGCGACAAAAGCCATGCTGGATGATGCCTATGCCAATGGCGAGAAAACCGGTTATGTTGCCAATTTAGGTCATGGTATTACCCAGTGGGTTGATCCGGCGAATCCAAAAGCATTTATTGATACCGTACATGAGTATAGTGCCAAATATCTTTAGGATGTAAACCTTGATCGATCTATTCAAATCAGGGTTTGAATTTACTTATAAGGCAGCTTCGGCTGCCTTATTTGGGATTTTACTCCTGCTCGCTTTTGCGCTGACTGCTTCTATGGGCAGCGATCTCTTCTTTGGTTTTTACCGGTATGACTATCTGCTTTTTTTTGCTTTGCTGATTCAGGTGATATTGCTCTATACCAAACTGGAATCCTGGGCTGAAGCCAAAGTGATTGCGTTATTTCATCTCATGGCCATGGTGATGGAAATCTTCCTGACCCATCCGGCAATTGCTTCCTGGCATTACCCTCAACCCGCAGTATTTAAAATCCTGACCGTGCCTTTATTTGCTGGCTTTATGTATTCTGCGGTCGGCAGCTTTTTTGCGCGCTCTTTACGTCTATATCAGGTTTCATTTGAAAAATTGCCGCGTTTCAGCCATATGCTGGCTCTGGCGGTCTTGTCTTATATCAACTTTATGAGCAAGTTCTTTATTCCCGATTATCGTATGATTCTATTTGTCTGGAGCGTGCTGATGTTCTGGAAAACCAGAATTCGCTTTCAGCTGAATCGGCATACTTTTCAGTTGCCGATGTTACCCGTACTGCTGATTCTGGCGTTTATTATCTGGATTGCCGAGAACATCAGTACCTTTTACCAGATCTGGCTCTATCCAAGCCAGATTGAGCAATGGCATATGGTGGGATGGGGCAAACTGGGCTCCTGGTATTTGTTGTTATTGCTGAGTCTGGTGTTAGTACTGAAAATCTTGGGACAGCGTAATTCACAAGGCGATTGGGCGCTCAAGGAACAGTAAAATCAATCAGGTTATGTTTATGTAAAGCATACATTTTTTCAATTGCGCCAAACTTGACTTGTCGCTACTCTGCTGAGTATGTAATTTAAATTACATTATTAGAGTAATAACAAAGATTGCATGAGAATAATTGGAGAATAACTATGTTGAAAAAAATTATGCTGGCGGCGGTATTGGCGACTGGTTCAAGCATGGCGATGGCTGACCGAGATGTCGGTTGTGGTATCGGAAGCCAGGTGTGGGCGGGTCAGTCTGGTATTATTCCTAAACTCTTTGCAGGTACGACCAACGTTCTGTTCACGAATCAGTGGCTCGGGATCACTTTTGGTACTTTAGGTTGTAGCCAGGGCGGTACCGTAACCGCTCAAGTGGTGACCTTTACCAATGAAAACGCTGAAGCATTGGCGCGTGATATGGCAGTTGGAGAGGGTGAAAGCCTGAATGTTCTGGCTGAACTTTTGAATATTAAATCTGAAGATAAAGCTCGTTTCTTTAGCGTTTCCAAGCAGAATTTCTCTGAAATTTATTCCGAAGAAAACCAGAATACATTACAAGTTTTAAGCACCTTACAAACTGTGATGGCCAAAGATGAAGTATTGAAATCCTACATCTGATCCGCACCCTAAAAACCCTGCTGTTCTGGCAGGGTTTTCTTATGACTAAAAGAAATTGATGAGAATAAGTTAACTGAATGAAATATGCGTTCTTCATGTTGGGCCTGACATTCAGCCCTTTAAGTTTTTCTAGCGAAATTAATCCAGACACCCAGCATTATATCGCTCAGGCCGAAACTCAGCGTCTGGATCAGAGCACTACCTGGCAACGTCTCATGTATGCCAATCCCCAAGGTCATAGCGAGGTTAACTATTCGGGCTATTTCCTGGCAGAGCAGGGAAAAACTGATCTAAAAAAAGAAATGCAGCATAACATTCAGGCTTTATTCCTGAGCGCAGAGCCGAATCAGTCCGTCCGCTGTAAGTTTCCTGCACGCAGCAGCTGGTTAATGCAGCAATTGAATATTTCCGAGCAACAATTGCCTGCGGTCAGTTGCCCGGATTTGGATAAATGGATTGGCGAGGTCAAGCCTTATCAGGCAACCCTGATCTATGCCACGGATTTTATGGGTAATCCCAGCTCGATGTTTGGTCATACCTTGTTGCGTCTGGACCCTAAAGACCAGCAACAACTCAATCTGATTTCTTATGCAGTCAACTATGCCGCAACGGTCGATGGCAATGACAACTGGTCCTTTGCCTGGAAAGGGCTGACCGGACAATATCCGGGTGAATATTCCCTGATGCCGTATTACCGCAAGGTCAAAGAGTATGGTGACTTTGAAAGCCGGGACTTATGGGAATATCAATTAAACTTAAGCCCGCAAGAAACCAGGTTTCTGGTACAGCATCTCTGGGAAATGCAAAATGTAAGTTTCCCTTATTATTTTATCAATGATAATTGTGCATATCGTTTACTCGGGCTATTTGATCTGGTACGTCCCGAGCTGAATCTACAGAAACAGTTTAATTCGACTGCGATTCCGATTGAAACACTAAAAGTAGTAGAACAGCAGGGCTTGATCAAACAGAAAGTTTATCGTCCGGCGCTTGAAACTCAATTGCTGGCACAGTCCAGACAGCATGGCAAAGCGCTGGCAAAAACTGCGCATCAGCTGGCTTATGCAGAAACAGGTGTAATGCCTTCAATCTTGCAGCCTTATCCGGTAAAGGATCAGGCCAAAATTCTGGAAATGGCCTATGATCATTTATATCTGGATTTCCTCCGGCAGAAAGTCGATGAATCATTTTCCCAGCCACGTTTCCGCAAGTTACTGGGCTTAAGAAGCCAGCTGAATATCGAGAAGCAGCGTAAAGCGCCTGAACGTCCAAAAATAGACCCGGTACAAAGCCATCATGCACGAAATATCAGTCTTCAGGCCGGACAGGTTCAGGGTGAATCATTTGTCCAGCTTGGCCATCGGCAGGCCTATCATGATCTCATCGACCCGCAAGGCGGTTTTCGAACCGGCACACAATTGCTGTTTCTGGATGGGGCTTTGCAATATCGTGACAGTGAACTCAAACTGGAGCATCTGGATCTATTGACTGTCAATTCCTATAACCCCGTCAATCCGTTTAATACGCCATTGTCCTGGGGTTTTAATCTGGGCTGGCAACAGGAAGCACTGAATGCGCATGGCCAGTTTAGTGAAGATGAGCAGCATGGCGTTGCCAGCTTAAAAACTCAGGTCGGTTATAGCTGGGCAAATTTCAGCCGTGAACATCTATGTTATGCACAAATGCAAACTCAGCTACAGGCAGGCAAGACACTTGATCAAGGCTGGCGCGTAGGTGCAGGCCCCACCGTGGGTTGTCAGAATATCTGGAGCGATCAGATTAACAGTCTGGTGCAGGTGGAACTGCCTTATTGGGAAGATTCGCATCGCTGGCAGCTGAAACTGAATACTGAACTCCAATACGCATTCAATCCACAACATGCACTTCGGCTGTCTTGGGAATATCAGCAGCAACAAGCCAAAGACTGGGATCAATGGATTCTTGGTTTGATCCGGTATTTTTAAGATTGAGTCAAAACTGATTAACACTATTCATAAATTGCTGTGTATCCATGAGGCTACTGTTCGGTTTTCCCGTGTATAAAAAGATTGGCTGGGTTGGGTACAAATAATCTGGTCGATATTTTAGGAAAAATACCTGATATTTGTTATATTTATCACATAATGTGAGTGCAAATTGCAAGGTTTTGGGGAACAGACAGTATGAATAATGAATGCATGGCAAGACTGGCCGAGCAATGGGAACAGATCTGTCAAAATTATTCATCTGATGACTTATTGCATGCCTTTCATTTTATTCAAGATCATTCCCTGATTCTGGTGGAAGAATTCTATAAAAACATGCTCATTGAAAAGGAATCTGCAGAATTCTTTTCCGATGACTTGATTCAACAGCGCTTGCGCGACACCTTAAATGCCTGGCTGCTTGAAAGCTTTAGTGTGGGGATTAATAAACGCTATGCCGATGCCGTGCAGAAACAGGCGATGGTGGGGCATGTACATGCGCGTGTCGGAATTCCGTCCTGGCTGATCATGCGCGGTGTACGTGAAATTGAGCGTAAAATGTTTGAACTGCTGGATGAAAATCCTCACCACAGTATGTTGACTACCTGCAGTTATATTGTCCAGATCATGGGATTTGCCACAGAAGTCATGTGCCGATCTTATGAGGCCAAAACAGCCATGAATCAGGAAATTAAACACAGTTATCGTGTTTTTTCAGCGATGCAGGATGTGGCCGTACAAAAAGATAAACAGCGCAGCTCATTGCTGGACTGGGAAAATGAGCTTATGTTCAAGGTCTTTTCTGAGCATGAGAAATTGAATCATCCGATGCTGTCCAAGTCGGAGTTTGGTTTATGGTTTATCCATAAAGCCTCTTATGCTTTTACCGGCTCTGACCAGGTCGATTTAATCATTGAACGAATTTATCAAGTCGATGAACTTAATCAAGAGATCATGGACTGTACGGACAAAAACAATATGCTGGGACTAATCCAGCAGATCCGTGACTTGAACCGCGAAATTCAGCTGCTGGTGGACCAGTTATTTCAGGTGGCCGAATATATTGAATCAGGTAATGATTCATTGACCCAGTTACTGAATCGCCGTTATTTGAATACGATTATTTCACGTGAAATCACTTTTTCTCGTAAGAATCATACGCCTTTGTCTTTACTTGCTATCGATGCTGATTATTTCAAAAGTATTAATGACAAATTCGGACATGCAGCAGGTGATCTGGCCTTGAAATTTCTGGCCGAAGCATTGCAAAAATATAGTCAGGGCAGTGATTATGCTTTTCGGGTCGGCGGTGAAGAGTTTTTGCTGTTACTGGTGGATACTGATGAGAAACGTGCCCTGAATATTGCCGAAAGTATTCGTAAATATATTGAAAATGGCATGATTAATTCGGCACAAGGCCAGCAGTTTAAATTTACGGTCAGTATTGGTTGTGTGCTTTATGATGGACATCCGGATTATCAGCGCTTCCTGAATGCGGCAGATTCTGCCTTGTATATGGCGAAGAACAACGGGCGTAACAGAGTCTATATGGCTCATCAGTCCTTGAACCCAGTCGCACAGCCACTCTCTGTTTAAATAAAAGGTTTTATCCAGTTGCAGACTGCTGCTCTATAAATTCCTGAAATTTCTTTTTTTGCTGAAGATATTCGGGATGATTTTTAGCTTCATCCCATTTCTGTTTAAAGATTTTGGCAGCAGCGGCTTTAACCGGGTCTTCCTGATTGCGCGGTAGCTCTGAACGGCCATGCGCGCCACTTAAACCTTTTTTGTCTTCCGGAACCGGGCCATCGTATTTTTTGCCACCTTTATGGTTGGCATAACGCCGGGCACGGGTAAAACCCATCTGTAAAAACTTGCGTGCCATGTCCGCACCGATAAAATCTTCTTGCTTTAAATAGTCTAGAAAAAGCTGATAGATTTTCTCGCTACTGGCTTGGGCTTTTTCTTCATCTGCAAAGCGCCAGTGCGGCAGGATTTCTGATTTATAAGGCTCAACCAGTAATACACCTTGTTCACCACGGCCAATCCGGTAGAGCTCCGGTCGTTTGCGGAAATTAACCTTTGCAAAGTCCAGAGAATAATCAAAACTATTCGAAACTACACGTGACGGACGTTTTGGTGGCGCTACTTTGGCAGATGGCTTCATATTCGGCCTTTTCTGAAATTTAAAATTGCTCAATATTTCAGCTAATACAAATTATAAAAATGAAAGGGCAGGACACAGAAAAGCCCCTGGCATTTAGAACTAGGGGCTTTCATTTTACTTCGATTTTTTTGAACTGGTCTTCGAGGTTTTAGCCTTGGTTGACTTGCTCTTAGAGGAGCTGCTCGACTGCTTTTTAGCAGGTGCTGATTTTTTTGAAGAAGACTTTTTCACTTTAGTGTCGTCTTTACTCTTGTTGCTGCTTTTCGCTTTAGCCGGTTTTTTCGCGGAAGAGGTCTTTTGGTCTTTCGCTTTATCACTGGCTTTTGAGCTCGAATTTTTCTTCGCCTTCACTTTTTCATCTTTGCTGGCATTGTCTTTCTTAGAAGATGCCGCTTTAGATTTACTGCTCGCCGCTTTTTTAGTGACTTTGCGATCACTGTCTTTGTCACTACTCTTATTCGACTTTTTCAGTTTCTCATCTTGGGTCTTTTTAGCAGTTTTTGCTGATTTTTTGCTGTCTTTCGCCTGGTTATTTTTACTATTCGCCATGGTTACTTTCCTTATCATTAAAAATCAATCAGAAAGATATAAAGCGCTTTGCTGTATATCAACTTCAAATTACTTTAATGGGAGAGCGGCAGGATTAAAACTTTATCGTGTATCCAAGTGTAGGCTTGTTGCAAACACAAGCAGGAATTGTTTGAGTTCTAGACTGAAACATAGCAAGTTTTGGGACAGGTCTTTAAACCCTGTTACCAGGTGTTATTTATAGCAAGTGAGCTTTTGAATTAAGTATTGATATCCTCTTCCTTCAAAAGCAAAAAACCCCGAATGATCGAGGCTTTGAGTAACTTATTTTTAAGCTTTAATAATTAATAGCTTTCTGGAACCGCACTTAAAAATTCACGACGTGTTTCTTTGTCGGTTTTAAAATCACCAATAAATGATACCGTACGTGTGGTTGATTCCTGCTTGCCTACACCGCGCATCATCATGCACATGTGCGCAGAATCAATCATTACTGCAACACCGCGTGCTTTGGTGACTTCAGCCACTGCTTCTGCAATTTGCTGAGTCAGATTTTCCTGAATCTGCAAACGGCGTGCAAACATTTCAGTAATACGGGCAAATTTAGACAGGCCTAAAACATGACCTTCTGGCAAATAGGCGATATGTACGCGGCCATAAAATGGCAATAAGTGATGCTCACATAGCGAATAAAATTCGATATTTTTGACCAGTACCATTTCACGGTTATCGGAAGGGAAGACCGCCTTGTTGGTCACTTCTTCAAGTGTCTGGCTATAACCCGAGGTTAAATATGAAAATGCTTTCGCAGCGCGCACAGGCGTATCTTTGAGACCAGGGCGATTTAGATCTTCGCCAACGGCAGTAAGAATGTTTGCGTAGGATTGCTGCATAGTCATATGACGTATTCACTTAAACTGAGAATGAACAAGGACGGCATTGTAGCAGAAAACTTTTACAATGCCTTGTTTTGAGGCTAAAACCGTTTACTGTTTGAACTTTGGATTCTTTTCTGCACGTTTGAGCAGAACCAATACCGCACCGGTACCACCTTGCTTTTCAGGTGCACTGACAAAAGCCAAAACATCGCGATGCTGACGCAGCCAGCCGTTGACATAGGTTTTTAAAATCGCTTCTGGACCTTTACCATGTACGATTTTAATCACGTTCTGGTTTTCATCTTTGGCGATCTGGATAATCTGCAGCACGGCTTGACGCGCTTCTTCCACGGTACAGCCATGCAGATCCACAGCTTCAAACCAGCGCAAGTTACCGGCTTTCAAGTCTTCAAACACTTTATGCTGCAAGGTGGCGATGCGATAGCTCAAGTTGGCCTGACTGCCGACAGGATTGAGCATGGCCTGAGTATCTGATAAAGCCATTGCCTCTGTTTCCAGCGGGCCAGTAGCCGCTGCACGCTTTGCTAGGATTTGTGCATCCGGCTTTTTCTTGCGTGGTTTGTCCAGTTGAACCGTATTTCCCGATTCAATTTTTTGTACGCCCTGCATTTGCTTGCGGAATAATTCCAGTTCTTCTAACGCTTCTTGCTCGACAGTCTTTTCAACAGGTGCAGCAACGACCGCAGGCGTTTGCGGCTGTGTAATTTGCTTCTTAAAAGATTTCAGCAGGTTGTACTGATCTTTAGATAATGAAGAATCGTGTTTACTCATAATGTAAAAACAAGGGAGATGCGGAATTTACAAGAATTATAGTCTGAAAATAGACAAAGGAGAACTGAATTGCGTTCATGACATTGCTGAGGATTTTAAATACGCTCGAGAATCTATGATCTACTTTTCAATATTGAAAATAAAAAAGCCCAATCCTGAGATTGGGCTTTTTTAATGCTTAGGTGAGCATTTACATTTTAAACCGCTTCAGGCTCACCAAACAGATCGCGGAAAGCATGATCCGGACGTGGTTGTTTCATGAAGCTTTCGCCGACCAGAAAGGCGTGAATATCATTTTTCTGCATCATCGCAACATCCGCAGGTGTGGCAATACCACTTTCAGTCACCAGCAGGCGTGAAGGGTCCAGTAATTTTTTCAAACGTAATGATGTGTTTAAATCCACATCAAAGGTTTTTAAATTACGGTTATTTACACCGAGCAGACAACGATCAGAAAGTTTTAAAGCACGGGATAGTTCTTCTTCATCGTGAACTTCAACCAGTACATCCAGATGATGTTCAAATGCAGTTTTAGACATTTCTTCTAACTGCTGATCAGACAGGCAAGCCACAATTAGCAAGATACAGTCTGCATGCAGAGCACGTGCTTCGATAACTCCATAAGGATCGATCAGAAAGTCTTTGCGCAGTGCAGGCAGGTCGCAATGTGAACGGGCAATCTGAATGTTGTCATCATGTCCTTGGAAAAAGTCTACATCGGTCAGCACCGATAAACAGGCTGCGCCTGCCTCCTGATACTGTGCTGCAATTTCCGCAGGGTTAAAGTTCTCGCGAATAATGCCCTTAGATGGCGAAGCTTTCTTAATTTCAGCAATGACACCCGGACGTTTCGACACTAAAGACCGGGCAAAACCACGCACAGGTGATGCACCTTGTGCCAGTTCTTCCAGATCTTTATAGCTTTTCTGCTTTAAACGTAGGGCAAACTCTTCTTTTTTACGGTCAACAATCTTGCCTAAAATTGTGTTTGCGATATCCACCATGATCAAAATCCCTGACCGAATTAAGCTTCGTAATGTTTAATGGTTTTGGTAAATTCAGACAGCACACTCATTTTTTCAAGTGCCTGACCGCCGTAAATAATGTCATGTGCCAGCGCAACACCTTGCTTATAGCTGCTGGTTAAACCGGAGACATAAATACCCGCGCCGGCATTCAGCGCGATCATGTTCGCGGCTTTATCACCGATGTCTGATTTCTTCTTGCCCAGCGCATCTTTGATCAAAGCCAGACTTTGCGCAGAATCTTCCACAATCAGTCCGGTCAGGGTTTGCGACTCAATATCGACCGATTCAGGAATAATTTCCCATTCAGTGACTTCACCATTTTTCAGTTCAGCAACATGAGTTGAAGAGGCAATACTGATTTCATCCAGACCATCACGTGAATGTACTACCATCACATGTTCAGCACCGAGCTGTTTCATAACTTCGGCAATTGGACGGCAGAGTTCATTGGAAAATACGCCAATGACCAGACGTTGTACGCCAGCCGGATTGGTTAAAGGACCGAGCAGGTTGAAAATACTGCGAATCCCCAATTCTTTACGTGGGCCGATTGCATATTTCATGGCTTGATGATGATTCGGTGCAAACAGGAAGCCAACGCCGACATCACGGATACAACGCTCAGTTTGCTGCATGTTCAGGTCCAGATTAATCCCTGCCTGTTCCAGTAAATCGGAGGAGCCTGATTTGGTTGAAACACCGCGGTTACCATGTTTGGCAATGGTTGCACCGGCTGCTGCAATCACAAATGCAGAGGCAGTAGAAACGTTAAACAGGTTTTGGCCATCACCGCCTGTACCGACAATATCGACCAGATAGGGAACATCACTGACATCGATTTTGGTGGCAAGTTCACGCATGACCCGTGCCGCGGCGGTAATTTCGTCAATGCTTTCGCCTTTGAGGCGTAAACCCATCAGCAGTGCGCCAATCTGGGCATCGGTCGCTTCACCTGACATGATGGAACGCATCACATCTTCCATTTGATCCTGAGTCAGGTGAATGTTTTTAGTAATATTGCTTAAAGCTTGTTGAATGTTCATAAGGTGTTCTTAGGCATAAATTTCGAGAAAGTTTTTAAAGATTTGGTGACCATGCTGGCTCAGGATCGATTCAGGATGGAACTGCACGCCTTCGACCGGCAATGTCTTATGTTTCACACCCATAATTTCCTCCATGGAGCCATCCGCTTCATTGGTCCAGCAGGTCACTTCCAGACATTCAGGCAAAGTAGCTTGATCAATCACCAGCGAATGATAGCGCGTTGCAGGAAATGGCGACGGAAGGTTGCTGAAAATTCCAGTATCACTGTGGTACATATCGGACAGACGGCCATGCATGACACGTTTGGCACGCACAATATTACCGCCAAAAGCCTGACCGATACTTTGATGACCAAGACAAACGCCCAGTAAAGGAATTTTGCCGGCAAAGTGCTGAATAGCAGGAATCGAAATCCCTGCTTCACTTGGCGAGCATGGGCCAGGCCCGATCACTAAATACTTGGGTTGCCATCGCTCTATATCTTCCAATGTCACGGCATCATTACGGACTACTTTTACTTCTTGATTCAGTTCGCCAAAATATTGGACGATGTTATAAGTAAAGGAGTCATAGTTGTCGATCATTAAAAGCATGAGCTTAACCTATTGAAATTAATGCACTTAACTGTGCTAGTGTTGTCCAGATCGCACTTTATTCAGGCTTGTTGCAAGCATTTGGCTGACACAACTAAATTATTGATTTCATTGTGTGAAAATAAAGCACGCTTCATCATAGCAAAAATTAGCCGCATTCGGCGCAACAATTTCCGCCAATTTAGCTGCTTTAAAAATCTGTGTGAACTTAAGGTAAATTTTTTTATCACTGTTTAAAGCAGTAGGCTTACGCTTTGAAAGCTTTAAAGGATTAGTTTTAGAGTAAAACTTAAAAATTAAAAAATAAGAGCAAAAAAAGATTAAATAGGTGATGAAAAAAACATCACTTAAATTATTAAGCTTTATATAAACTTTTCTTTCGAAAGTATTTTTAAAGAAAATGCCTCAAAATAATCATGTCATCGCCAGTGAATAGCGAAGTTTTCTTTACGGATACCCTCTAGAAAACGCTCAATTTTTAGCTGAAAACCAATAAAAACTAAACAAAAGTAAGAAAAAGCAGCATATTTACTATAAAAAACTAAGTTTCTAATACATTTATATTTGCAAATGCACTATTTAGGTGCGCTAAAAAATAAAGCTGAAATAAAATAAATGAAGAATGCTTGAATATAGTGCATTTAGTTCTGCAGCTAGTATAATAGCCGCAAAGTATTTTTGTCACTTCATGATTTCTTATAAAGATTTCAAGATTTTATCTATACTTTTAAAAGTTGGTACGGTAATTGCTTAATAACTATCAACTGCTAACACGCACTTCACGGGTGCAACAAAAACATCGGAGCAAAATGAGCATGGCGAACAAGGTCCTTCAACTCATACAAGAAAGTGGCGCAAAATGGGTCGATTTTCGCTTTACTGATACCAAGGGTAAAGAGCAACACGTCACTTACCCAGCAGACAGTATTGATGAAGATACATTTGAAGACGGCAAAATGTTTGACGGTTCTTCAATTGCAGGTTGGAAAGGCATCGAAGCATCGGACATGATTTTACGTCCGGATGCGGCAACAGGTTTTATCGACCCGTTCTTTGCAGAGCCAACAGTTGTTGTAACTTGTGACGTAATCGAGCCATCAACTGGTCAAGGTTATGATCGTGACCCACGTTCGATTGCGCGCCGTGCAGAAGAATATTTGAAATCTACCGGTATCGGTGACACTGCATTCTTTGGTCCAGAACCAGAATTCTTCGTATTTGACGAAGTAAAATGGGAAATCGACATGTCTGGCGCGCGCCATACATTGATCGCTGAAGAAGCTGCTTGGTCAACTAACAAAGACTACGAAGGCGGTAACTCTGGTCACCGTCCACGCGTAAAAGGCGGTTACTTCCCAGTTCCTCCTGTAGATTCTTCACATGACATGCGTGCAGACATGTGTGCGCGTATCGAAGACATCATGGGTCCAGGTCGTGTAGAAGTACATCACCACGAAGTTGCTTCTTGCCAGTTAGAAATTGGTGTGAGCTTCAACACTATGGTGCGTAAAGCAGACGAAGTTCAACAGTTCAAATATGCGGTTTGGAACGTTGCGCATCAATATGCAAAAACAGCAACCTTTATGCCTAAACCAATGGTGGGTGATAACGGTTCTGGTATGCACGTGCATATGTCGATCTCTAAAGACGGCAAAAACCTGTTTGCTGGTGATGAATATGCAGGCCTTTCAGAAATGGCGTTGTACTTCATCGGTGGTGTAATTAAACATGCTCGTTCTTTAAATGCGATTACTAACCCTTCTACAAACTCGTACAAGCGTTTGGTTCCACATTTCGAAGCACCGATTATGCTTGCTTACTCAGCGCGTAACCGTTCTGCATCTATCCGTATTCCTTACGTGTCTAGCCCGAAAGGCAAGCGTATTGAAGCACGTTTCCCAGATCCAATGATGAACCCGTACCTAGGTTTCGCGGCATTGTTGATGGCTGGTCTTGACGGTATTCAAAACAAGATCCACCCAGGTGAAGCTGCTGACAAGAACTTGTACGATCTTCCACCGGAAGAAGAAGCAAAAATCCCTACAGTGGCGCATAGCCTGGATATGGCGCTTGAAGCACTTCAAGCGGATCATGATTACCTGTTAAAAGGTGGCGTGTTCACGAAAGAAATGCTTGATGCTTATATCGAGCTTAAAACTGAAGAAGTTCGTCGTCTAAACACGACTACTCACCCAGTTGAATTTGATATGTACTACAGCTTGTAATTCATCACGAATTAAAGCGAAGAAAACCCGCGCATGTCGCGGGTTTTTTTGTATCATCTATTTATAATTTTAAATGATTGATGGGCTTAAATGGCACAACGTAAAAAGCACACCAGCTTTTATCCATGGATTGATCCAAAAGATCATAACAAAGGTTTTAAGTTGAACTTCTCTGAAGTGACTTATCTTGAAGTGGGGCGGACTCCCGAGGGTTATAAGCAGGCTCAATTTGTGGCGCTGAAAAATCCTGAAATAGCGCTGGATTATGCTTATCCAGAATCATTTTATTTGAGTGCTGAAGGTTTTATTTTAATTAAAACCCCACAAGGCAAATATGAAATCATTGCAAAAACAGATAACTGTTAACAATGAATAGTCGTTCTAGAAATCAAAATCAGCGTGTGTTGCTGTCAACTCTGCCTGTTGAGTTAAAACCGTGGCTGTATGCATCGGGTTCACTCACGCAACAACTGACCGATTTGGCGCAAGGACAATTCCATGTCGAGCCAATTCAAGAGCATTTTCAGCGTTTAGGCTTTGCCAATGCCAAATGGATGCAGATGTCACATCAGCATACTTCCTGGGTGCGTGAAAGTTATCTCTACGGCTCGGAACAGTCTCCTTGGGTGAAAGCCAAAAGCATCTTTCCGATTTTAAGCCTGCAAAAAAAAGCCCGAATTTTTCAGCATATTGGCACCAAACCGATTGGCTTGTTTCTGTTTCAGCGCACCAATCCACTCTGCCAGCGTCGGGTGGTACTTTTAGATGAGGGCTGGACCCGTCAGAGCTGCTATACTTGGCACGGCTGTAAATTTATCGTACAAGAAACATTTTTACCGGCATTTGAACACTTTATACAAAATTCACGGGCTTGATTTTTATGGCAACCGCACAAGCAATCACCTGGCGTGAGCGTCTTAGCGCCTATTATTATCTTTGTCGTTTTGATAAACCGATTGGCACTGAACTGGTCTTTTGGCCTACCATGTGGGCGCTGTGGATTGCCGCTCAGGGGATGCCACGTATTGAAATTTTAATTCCCATGATTTTGGGTGTGATTTTTATGCGGGCGGCAGGCTGTGCCATTAATGATTTTGCTGACCGTAAAGTCGATGCACATGTGGAGCGTACTAAAAACCGTCCGCTAGCGACTGGGATTATCAGTGCCAAAGAAGCTGTGATGGTATTTCTGGTTTTGGTGTCTGCCAGTGCCTGCCTACTATTTTTTCTGCCAATCGAAACTTTTTACTGGTCATTTGGGGCTTTATTTTTAGCGTTTATTTATCCTTTTATGAAGCGCTATACCCATTTACCTCAAGTCTTTTTGGGTGCAGCATTTTCCTGGTCGATTCCGATGGCTTATACCGCAGTTGGACAAACGCCGGATTTAACCTGCTGGCTTCTATATTTTGGTAATCTGGCCTGGACCGTAGCCTATGATACCCAATATGCAATTGCAGATCGTGAATACGATTTAAAGATTGGGGTGAAATCAACCGCGATCTTATTTGGTCGATATGATATTCAGATCATTAGCGCTTTGCAGGCCATTAGTATTCTTTTGATTGCTGTAGCACTTTGGCTAGAAAATTTACTGATTCCATTTGGTTTGGCTGCATTAATTGTTGTCGCTCTCGATTTTATTTACCAATGGTTTAAAACTCGAGATAAAAATCCACATTTGTGTTTCTGGGCGTTTAGGCATAACCGCTGGATTGGACTGATTATTTTTGCAGGAATACTACTGGCTTTGAGGTAGTGACTGTCTATCGACTGAGAAAAAAGCGTCCTATAAGGATGCTTTTGTTATTGCCTAATCTATAAGGCTTGAGCTATGACTTTATTTTGTTATATTGGGCAGTGTAATTAAATGACGAAATTAAAGCAGGTTTGTTATGTCCGAGCAGCCACAGCCCCGCAGTGTCAAAAAGCTATTGATCTTCGGTACGCTTGCACTTTGTATTCCGGTATTTTTAATTAGTATGGCATTTCTTGCAGTGAATAGTGATGCTAAAAATCAGGAAAAATACAAGCAGCAGCAGGCAGATATGATTGCGCGTATTGAAGCACGAGAAGCTGCGGAAAAGCTCAAAGCAGAGCAGGATGTTAAGGCAGATTCAACTCAAGCTGCGTCTGAAAGTAGTGCAACAGCACCTTAATCTATCTAAAATCCCTTTGTACTTGTCTAATACTGCAAATGTCTGTGTAGTAGATAGTTGCATGGGTTTCTGCAAACGATGATTTGACTGTAGATATTCGATACTTAGTAATTAGGCAAGCTGTATTCTAGAATGGAAAAATATAGCCACCCATCATCCGATCGGTGGCTATATTTAAATCATCTTAAAGCAATTCTTTGCGCAATTGTTCTGAAGATTTAATTGAAAGTAGGGCAGGTGCTACATCTAGGGCTGTTTTAGCACCATATTGCTGAGTTTGATTCAGGCGGTAGCAGGCACGGGCATAAGCCACTAGAACACTTGCAGTAAACTCCGGATTGCTATTCAGCTTTAAAGAAAACTCAATCACCTGTTTTTGTGCATCACTGGTATTACCACTACGAATGACAAAACCGCCATGTGGCATATCTTGGTGATCTTTCAGTAAAGTTTCCTCACTGATAAAATTCACAGTCGTATTATAATCTGCAAAATAATCAGGCATGCTGACGATGGTTTGTTCAACTGTTGCTGCATCAGCTCCTTGTTCCAAGACCACATAACAGTCACGATGATGTTTATCTTTGGTGCTTAACTTAGGTCGTGCGCCACTGCGGACTTGTTCAATCGCATCAGTAGATGGAATGGTATATTGAACACCAGCTTTCACCCCAGGTACACGGCGGATCGCATCCGAATGGCCTTGGCTTAAGCCTTTACCCCAAAAAGTATAAGTTTCGCCATCTGGTAATAGCGCTTCACCAAATAAACGGTTAATCGAGAACATGCCAGGATCCCAGCCAATAGAAATCATGGCTGTTTTTTTGTTAGCAAGGGCGGGTGCATCGACTGCAGCATAGTATTCCGGAATACGTGCATGCGTATCAAAACTATCTACAGTATTGAATTTACTTGCAAAGATAGGCGCCTGTTGTGGCAAGTCATCTTTAGAGCCGCTACAAAGAATCAGCACATCAATTTTATCGCTAAAATCATTTAATAGTGCATCCATGCTATACACTTGAGTTTCTGCAAAGCAAGGAGAGATGCTGCTTGGTGAGCGGCGAGTAAAAATACCGACAAGCTGCATATCAGGATTTTTTTGGATGGCAGTTTCAACACCGCGGCCAAGATTACCGTAACCTGCGATACCAATACGAATAGAATTTTGCATAAATAAACGATCACTGAATAGAAAAACAACTCCAAAAATAAGTAAGATGATGAGGGCCGGAAATGAAACAGGCCAATCAGGTCATCTGACTTATATTTTGTTTTCGAAAGGATTATAGAGCGATAACTTAAACTTTATCACCCTAATCCTGCAGAAAGGCAGGTTTAACTGAGAATGCTTGTGATGAGATGTTAAATTGGACGAGGATTGGCTAATTTTGAAGCACTAAAAGCTGCCGAGAAATTAAAAGCGGAGCAGGAGGCTTTGATTAATCCAATTCAAGCTGCACCGAAAAGTGCCGAAATTGCACAGTTTAACTTATCTTAAATCCCTTTGCAGTTGTCTGATAGTCGGAATCTGGGTGTATCGAATCACGGTATAGCCAGCTGCAATCAGCATGGCATCGCGTTCAGCATCTTCCTGTTCTTTGCCAATATGACTGGGATCATCCAGTTCAACGATCGCCACTACATTATATTCACGATCAAGTACCACGAAGTCTGTGACTTTGCGATTAAATTGATTGCGCATTTTCATCTGATCGTGCGTGATCAAAGCGCTAAACGCGACTTGTGCCAGAATGTGATGATGAGGAAAGGCATCTTTCAGACGTGTAAACATCCTGCTTTCAAAAGCAGTAATGACGCGCTTCGGATAGAATTTCTTTTGACGGGTGAAGAGGTGTGGGAAGAGCAGGCAAACTAATGCAAAAGTTGCCAGGCAGCCAATCACAAAAAATATAAACTGACTCAAATTAAACACAGATCACAAAAGGGGAGAATAAAAAAACCCACTTCGCAATGAGTGGGTTTCTTCAGAATCTTGGCTCTCCCACCTGGGCTCGAACCAGGGACCTGCGGATTAACAGTCCGTCGCTCTACCGACTGAGCTATGGGAGAATAGATTGGCTCTCCAACCTGGGCTCGAACCAGGGACCTGCGGATTAACAGTCCGTCGCTCTACCGACTGAGCTATTGGAGAATCTGACAGCGATTATAGAGAGATTTGAAAAGGGGTCAAGGCACTTTTAGAAAAAAGCTGAAGAAATTGAATCAAGTGTTTTAAAAATAGTCGAAAAGGTTTGTGGTTTAAACTGTTATGTTTATGTAAACCGGTCCTAACAGCAAAATCGCGATCAGCCTGAATTTTGATAAGTGATCTGGATCATAAGAAATGAGCGGTTGATCGCGCATATAAATCAATATGATCTCAATTTAAAAAATACAGCTATAAAAAAACCCACTTCGCAATGAGTGGGTTTCTTCAGAATCTTGGCTCTTCCACCTGGGCTCGAACCAGGGACCTGCGGATTAACAGTCCGTCGCTCTACCGACTGAGCTATGGAAGAATATATGGCTCTCCAACCTGGGCTCGAACCAGGGACCTGCGGATTAACAGTCCGTCGCTCTACCGACTGAGCTATTGGAGAATCTGATCGGCATTTTAGGGATGAATAACCAGGTCGTCAATCAATTAATGTAAAGAAATGAATTGTTTGCTTCATAAATATTCATTTAGAGCCTAAAAATAAAAAAATCACCCGAAATGGGTGATTTTTTTAGCAAAGAAATAAAAAATTATTTCTCAACACCTGCAGGCTGACCTGCATATTTCGCATTTGCATAATCCCAGTTTACTAGGCTTTCTAGGAAAGTAGAGATGTACTTAGGACGAGCATTACGGAAATCGATGTAGTAAGCGTGTTCCCAAACGTCAATCGTCAACACTGCAATTTTACCGTGCGCCATTGGCGTATCAGCATTTGAAGTTTTCATGATAGAAAGCTGACCGTTTACTTCGTCAGCCACTAACCAAGCCCAACCTGAACCAAACTGAGTAGTTGCAGCAGCAGCAAATTCTTCAGCAAATTTTTCATAAGAACCGAAAGCTTCGTCAATTTTTGCAGCCAAAGTACCAGTTGCTTTACCGCCACCGTTTTTAGCCATACAGTTCCAGTAGAACGTGTGGTTCCAAACTTGAGCCGCGTTATTGAAAACACCTGCTTTAGAAGCATCACCAGCAGTTGCTGTAATAATTTCTTCTAGAGTTTTGCCTTCAAGCTCAGTACCAGCGATCAGGTTATTCAGGTTAACCACATACGTATTGTGGTGTTTGTCGTGATGGTATTCTAAAGTTTCCTTGCTGATGTGTGGAGCAAGATCTTCGTAGCCGTAAGGTAATGCTGGTAAAGTAATGGTTGTCATGTTTTCAATTCCTTGCATTTTGCTGGGTTTTAACAATAAGTGGCTTTATTGTAATAGATAATCGGGCAGAAATGGGCATCGTGTATAAATAACAATACAGAATAAAGCCTGAAAATATATGAATAAAGCCACTGATCATAACCGTCAGTCGAATTAAATCGGATTGTTTAATTCGAAATAATCATACTCAATATTAAACTGTTCTGAAATAGCCTTGGCCAAGCGTTGCACACCGTATTTTTCAGTCACATGATGGCCACAGGCATAATAATGGACATTCAGTTCCTGAGCTTCATAAAAGGTGCGTTCGCTCACTTCACCTGAAATATAGGCATCACAATCTTGTAGTGCCGCTTTTTGAATATAATCCTGCGCACCACCGGTACAGAAACCGACTTTATGGATTTGAGTTTTTTCAGCAGGAAGATGAATCGCATCAAAGCCCAGCTTTTCTGAAACATAATTTTTAAAATCTTCCGGACTCATTGGCTGTTTTAAATAGCCAATATTGCCAATTGGACGTTTCTCACTCGGATCAAGCTGTTCGATATTTTCGAGTTCCAATAAATCCGCAATGGCGGCATTATTTCCCAGTGTTGGATGACTGTCTAAAGGCAGATGATAGCCAACCAGTGAGATATCATGTTGAATCAGGGTTTTAATGCGCTTACCACGCATTCCCGTAATCGGATAGGCTTCTCCTTTCCAGAAATAGCCATGATGAACCAGCAATAAATCTGCGCCTTGCTCAATTGCAGCTTCAATTGCACTCTGGGAGGCGGTCACGGCACAGAGGATTTTATTCACTTCGGATTTGCCTTCAATCTGCAAGCCATTCGGTGCATAGTCCTTAAATTCACGTGATGCCAAAGTCTGGTCACACCATTGAATAATATCGTTCAAATTCGCCATAAAATTCCTGTAAGTTTAAAAACTTGCCCATATTTATCTATAGGTCTAATTGTAACTAAAGCTGCACAAATCTCTGTGGAATTTTTTGTGTTTAGTTATGTATTTAGCATTACAATAGGACACAAATTACTTAGTCATCAACGAATTAAAATATTTTAGAGGATAGCAACGTGCGCCGCACCTTTACATGGTTACCCTGGGTGTTACTGATTTTAGTCATTATCGGTTTTTTGGGGTGGCAACAACTACAAAAACCAAAGGCACCAGTTGCGCCAGATGGCGTCAAAATGCCTGCTGAAAAAGTAGAGCCGTTGATTGATACGTCGCGCTCAGGAGGCGTGGTCTCCTACAGTGCTGCTGTAAAAGTGGCAGCCCCGGCTGTCGTGAATATTTTTACTACCCAAAAAGTCAAGCAACAGGCGCATCCTTTACTGACCGATCCGGTATTTCGTGAATTCTTTGGCGATCAGTTGCCTGACCAGTATGGACAAAGCCCGAATGAAAACAGTTTAGGTTCGGGTGTAATTGTACGTCCAGACGGTTATATCCTGACCAATAACCACGTGATTGCGCAGGCCGATCAGATTGTAGTGGCTTTGCAGGATGGACGTCGTGCTGAAGCCAAGGTGGTCGGAACTGATCCGGATACCGATCTGGCCGTGATCAAGATTGAACTGACACAATTGCCAGTTCTGCCATTTAAACTCAGTGGCAATGAAGTCGGTGATGTGGTTCTGGCGATTGGTAATCCTTTTGGTGTTGGGCAAACCGTGACGCAGGGGATTATCTCGGCAACGGGCCGTTCAGACTTGGGTATCAATACCTATGAAGACTTTGTGCAGACTGATGCTGCAATTAACCCGGGTAACTCGGGTGGTGCGCTGATTGATGTCGCCGGTAATTTAATTGGTGTGAATACTGCAATCTTCTCGCAGTCTGGTGGTTCACTGGGGATTGGTTTTGCCATTCCGGCCAAAATCTGTCAGCAGGTGATGAATGCCATTTTGAAAGATGGCCGTGTGGTTCGTGGCTGGTTAGGGATCAGCTTATTACCTGCAGAGCGTGATGATGTCCTGCAACCCAAAGAAAAAGGTGTGACGGTCGCAGAAGTGCTACCGGATGGACCTGCTGCCAAGGCTGGAATCCAGCGTGGCGATAAGATTATGAAAGTAAATGAGGAAGAGATTAGTTCTGCCTCACATCTGATTAATTTTGTGGCCTTGCAAAAGCCAAACAGTACCATTCAGATTGAAATTGAGCGGGCAGGAAGAACCATGATGCTAGAAGTTGTGGTGACTGAACGTAAGGCACAAAACAGTGCTTCACAATATATTCCTCTGCCAGGCCAATAATTTTGATTAAAAAAAGTCCCTCATGATGAGGGATTTTTTTTATACTTTCTTTCAGCATGTTCTGATACAAAAGTGAAATATTAAGCGTTTTATAAATCATTTAGCTTAGTGAAATAACATTAAAAGAGAAAATAAAAATGAATTTTATGACGGCAGATCAGGCCAAAATTTTATCCAATGTTGCTAACCTGGATATTGAAATGTACAAGCCACGTCTGGCGCAACTGATTGAAGATAATGCCCGGCAAGGCAATACAGCGGTACTGACAGTTTTTCCCAAACATCTGCCTTTGGAAGATATCCGTGCCTTGTCTGCCGAGTTAACAGATCTGGGTTATAACGTACGTTTTGAAGTACAAGAATTTTATTACAGCTTTAATGTCTACTGGCTGTAATTTTAACAGTTGTTCAAAAAAGGTCCTGTTTAGGCATATATTTTGCTGCGTTCATCTCATATTTAAACTATGAGAAATTTATGTCTTTATTTATTCATCATGCAGCACAGGCAGATGCACCTTATGTGGTGCTTTCGTCCGGACTGGGCGGACATGCCAGTTTCTGGAATCCTCAAATTAGAGTTTTACAGCAGCATTTTCATGTGGTTACTTATGACCAGGAAGGCTGTCATTCAGATTCTGAACTCTTGCCCACGCCTTATTCGATCGACCATATGGCCGGCCAGATTCTGGATTTATTGATCAATGATGGCATTCGAGAGTTTCATTTTATCGGGCATGCGTTGGGCGGACATATCGGCATGCAACTGGCGACCTATCAGGCTGAAAGAAAGTTTAAGCTGCTCAGTTTGACCATGTTAAATGCTTGGGGAGAGCTGGATGCTCATACTCAGAAGTGTTTCGAAGCCCGGACTTCGTTATTGCTCAATAGCGGGGCAGAGGCATATGTGAGAGCACAGGCTTTATTTCTTTATCCGCCGCAGTGGATTTCAACCCATATTGATCAGTTAACCGAAGCAGAAAATAAGCAACTCCTTGACTTTCCACCGATCAAAAATGTTCTGGCACGCCTACAAGCCGTGCAGACTTTTAAACTAAACACAGAACATCAACAGGCACTCAAAGATATTCCTATACATCTGCTTGCCAATCAGAATGATTTCCTGGTGCCTTATCAACGGTCACAGCAATTACAGCAATGCTTGCCGCATAGTCAGCTAAGTTTGCTTGCTACAGGTGCACATGCATCTACTGTGACCGAGACAGATCAGGTGAATCAACTGATCCTTTCATTCCTGATTTCCCCTTAGTTTGAAGATTTTTTTAAAGCCAGACCTCGTGTCTGGTTTTTTATTTTTTCTAATCAATCATTTTTGTAGCATCAGCATGGTTTTTACTTCGAATTGATGCATGAACTGCAAATGCAAAAATTGCTACGAGTGCACTTGAATGAAACAATATGTTCAAAATTGACTCATAGGTAAAAATGGTTATTTTACTAAAAATTCAAAAAATAAAATATTAAGTAATTGATAATTATAAATTAAATATAGTTGGCACACGCTTTGCAATGTTTATCTTGTAAATAAAATTCCCGAAGTGGAATCAGAATTTTGAATAAGTGTTAAAAATAATGAGGTGTGAAAATGAAAATAGGTGTCTTCTGTCCAATCGGAAATAATGGCTGGTTACTCTCTGAAAATGCACCGCAGTACATGCCGACTTTTGAGTTAAACAAACAAATCGTACAGCGCGCTGAGCACTATGGTTTCGATTTCGCACTTTCTATGATCAAGCTGCGTGGCTTTGGTGGCAAGACTGAATTTTGGGAACATAACCTGGAAACTTTCACCCTGATGGCAGGTCTTGCTGCTGTCACCAGCAAAATTAAAATTTTCGCAACTGCCGCAACTCTGGTGATGCCACCTGCAATTGTCGCGCGCATGGTATCAACTATTGATTCGATTTCAAATGGTCGTTTTGGTCTGAATGTCGTGACCGGCTGGCAACCACCTGAATATACCCAAATGGGTATGTGGCCAGGTAATGACTATTTTGGTAAACGCTATGAATATCTGTCTGAATATGTACAAATTCTGCGTGAACTTTGGGCGACTGGTAAGTCAGACTTTAAGGGCGAACATTTCCAGATGGAAGACTGTCGTGTCAGCCCTCGCCCGCAAGCAGACATGAAAATCATCTGTGCTGGTCAGTCTGATGCCGGTCTGGAGTTTTCTGCGCAATATGCTGACTACAACTTCGTGTTTGGTAAAGGGCTGAATACACCGACCGCTTATGCAGAAATTAATGATCGCCTAAAAGAAAAAACAGATGTGACGGGTCGTGATGTACAGACTTATGTGCTGTTTATGGTCATCGCGGCAGAAACTGATGAAGAAGCTCAAGTGAAATGGCAACACTATAACGATGGCGCAGATATGGAAGCGATTAACTGGTTGATGAATCAGGGCGGGAAAGACACGACTTCCGGTGCAGATACCAATATCCGTCAAATGGCGTCTAGCGTATCTCCAGTGAATATCAATATGGGAACCTTGGTAGGTTCTTATGAAAATGTGGCACGAATGTTGGATGAAATTGGCGAGATCAAGGGCACTGAAGGTGTGTTGCTGACCTTTGATGATTTCGTTCAGGGTGTAGAAGATTTCGGTCAGAAAATCCAGCCATTGATGAAATACCGTGACCATATTGTGATTGAGGGTGAAGCACCTGTACTGGAGAAAAGCGCATGAGTGAATCAGTGGTAAGGGCCGGTTTCACAGAAAAAATCGGCACTGGAAAAACGCTTAAAGCTGAACCTGAAGCAATCTGCCTTGCACCAGAACAGACTGCCCTGATTGTGATTGACATGCAGAATGCCTATACCTCGCAGGGCGGCTATCTGGATCTGGCGGGTTTTGATGTCTCAAAGACCAAACCCGTAGTCGAAAACATTAAAAAGGCAGTCGATGCTGCGCATGCGGCCGGTATTCAGGTGATTTATTTCAAAAATGGCTGGGATGCAGAATATAAGGAAGCAGGTGGTACAGATTCTCCGAATTTCCATAAATCCAATGCCTTAAAGACCATGCGTAAACGTCCCGAATTACAGGGGCAATTACTGGCCAAAGGTAGTTGGGATTTTGAACTGATTGATGAGTTAAAGCCACTGCCACAAGACCTGGTGATCGAAAAGCCACGTTATAGCGGTTTCTTTAATACCGCGTTGGACAGCATGTTACGTGTGCGAGGAATCCGTAATCTGGTCTTTGTCGGGATTGCCACCAACGTTTGTGTGGAATCGACGCTACGTGATGGCTTCTTCTTGGAGTATTTCGGTGTAGCACTTGCCGATGCCTGCTATCAGGCGGGTCCAGTCGAAGCGCATGAAGCCAGTCTGTATAACATCAAGACCTTCTTTGGCTGGGTATCAGATACCAAAAATTTTGTAGAGACCTTTCAAAAAGAAAGTGAGTCACTAAAAGAAACTAAATTAGCTGTAAGCGCATAAAGAATTAAAGAACAGAATTAAGGAAAAAATAGTATGCCTAAAGAAATCATTATTCCAGCAGGAACATCGAAACCATTAGCACCGTATGTACCGGCAACCAAGGCAGACAATATCGTGTATGTATCCGGTACATTAGCTTTTGATGAAAATAATAATGTGGTGCATGTCGGTGATGCCGCAGCACAGACCCGTCATATTCTGGAAACTATCAAGCGTGTGATTGAGGAAGCCGGTGGCAGTATGGATGACGTGACCTTTAACCATGTCTTTGTCAAAGACTGGGCAGATTATGCTGCGATTAATGCAGTGTATGCAGAGTATTTCCCGGGAGATAAGCCGGCACGGTATTGCGTACAGACAGGTTTGGTCAAACCTGATGCGCTGGTCGAAATTGCTTCGATTGCCCATGTATAAGCCGATCCACCTGATTCAATCTCATTACTAGATGCCCCAGGTCTGAAACTGAATATTGACTTGGGGGCGGGAGAACAGCATGAATGCCAAACTATCTAAAATCATCACAGAAACAGTTGCAGAAAATAACGCATTAAATAAGGTTTTGGCGACTAACGCATCAGATGACATCTTTACCCAAGTTGATCAGCAGATTTTCCGTCAAGGCATGTCTAATCTAGGTGCTGCAGTGAATGTCATTACCACGCAAGGCGATGCAGGAATGGCTGGATTTACCGCTTCGGCCGTATGTAGCGTGACGGATACACCACCAACGTTACTGGTGTGCCTGAACCGTTCTGCGTCAGTCTATGAAACCTTTAAAAAGAATCAGGTGTTGTGTGTGAATACCCTGGCATCACATCAACAAAATCTTTCCAATCTGTTTGGTGGAAAAACACCAATGGCAGAGCGTTTCAGTCAGGGGAACTGGAAAACTTTGGTGACCCAGTCGCCTGTACTTGAAGATGCCTTAGTCAGTTTTGACTGCGAGGTGGTCCAATGTTTATCCGTAGGCAGTCATGACGTGCTGTTCTGTGAGGTGAAAGCCATGTGCCAGAGTCAAGGCAATGCGCTGATGTACTTTAACCGTTCTTACTGTGAGCCACACAAAATGTGCTAAATCAATTCAGTCCTAATCAAGGAGGGGAAGCCGATGCAAGAAAAAGAAACGTGGTTTCCAAAATTTAAGCCTTACCAAGGCAATCTCGATACCACACCCGTGCAAACAGATGAATATCTGCCTGCTGGGAAAAGTATTATTCTCGGGTTACAGCATGTGTTTGCGATGTTTGGGGCAACCGTGCTGGCGCCACTTTTAATGGGGTTTGATCCCAATCTCACGATTTTCATTACTGGGATTGGGACCATTTTATTTTTCCTGATCACTGGCGGTCGATTGCCAAGTTATCTGGGGTCTAGTTTTGCCTTTATTGGCGCCGTGGTGGCGGTCACAGGCTACTCCGGAGCAGGGGCGAATCCCAATATCGGGCTGGCGCTTGGCGGTACCATTGCTTGCGGTATTGTCTATGCCTTGATTGGTCTGCTGGTCATGAAAACCGGTACCAACTGGATTGAAAAACTGATGCCGCCAGTAGTGACAGGCGTGATTGTGATGATCATTGGTTTGAACCTGGCGCCAGTCGCAATTAAGAGTGTTTCAGCGAACCAGTTTGATTCCTGGATGGCATTAATCACCATTATCTGTATCAGTGTGATTGCTGTGTTTACCCGAGGAATGGTACGCCGTCTGTTGCTGTTATTGGGCTTATTGTCTTCCTATCTGATTTATTTCCTTTTCACCAATGTGATGGGCTTCGGACCTGCGATTGATTTTACCAAGGTCAGTGAAGCAGCATGGTTTGGTTTGCCAAATTTCCAGAGTCCGGTCTTTGAAATAAATGCCATGCTAATGATTGCACCAGTGGCAATTATCTTGGTTGCAGAAAATCTGGGACACTTTAAGGCAGTCTCTGCGATGACCGGTAAAAACCTGTCACCGTATATGGGACGCGGTTTCTTTGCTGATGGGGTGTGTACTTCATTGTCAGCTTCTGTCGGTGGTACAGGCATGACCACTTATGCCGAAAATATCGGTGTAATGGCAGTCACCAGAGTTTATGCAACCACTGTATTTGTCTTTGCTGGTATCTTCGCAATTTTACTCGGACTTTCGCCTAAATTTGGCGCAGTGATCAGTACCATTCCAGTGGCTTTATTGGGTGGTGCATCGATTGTCGTATTTGGTCTGATTACGGTGGCTGGTGCGAAAATTTGGGTAGATAACCGTGTTGATTTCACCAAGAACAGTACGCTGATTATTGGTGCCGTGTGTCTGATCATGGGTACAGGGAACTATAGCTTGCAGATCGGTGGTTTTGATCTGGGTGGTATTGGTACCGCAACCTTAGCCGCAATTCTATTGAATCTATTCCTGAACCGTGGTGAAGATAAAGAATTACCAGCATCTGAACCAGCTGAAACTGTAACCGAAGTTGAGGCTAAGCCAGTCGTTTAAAATGAGGAGCATTTTTTGAGTCATACAATTGCATTTTTAGGACTCGGGGCAATGGGCTGGCATATGGCCTCCCATTTGCCAAAACTCGGACATCAGGTGTGGGTCTGGAACCGTACTGAACAGAAAGCTGTAGCGCATGCCGAAACTTTTGTAACGCAGGCAGTTGGTATTGAGCAGGCGGTTCAGGCAGATTTTATCTTTTCCTGTTTACCGACCAGTCAGTATGTAGAAGCATTAATTGCAGCTCATCCACCCAAACAAGGTGCAATCTGGATTGACTGTACCAGTGGTGTACCGGAATCAGCACAGAAACTGGCGAAGCTCTTGGAGCAACAAAGCAGTTTTTATCTGGATGCACCGGTTTCTGGCCAAACCGTTGGCGCAGAAAAAGGCACTTTAACTGTGATGGTCGGAGGCAATGAACAAGCCTTTGAACAAGTCAAGCCGATCATTGATGCCTTTGCAGGTTTGATTGAATATGTGGGAGAAAGCGGTTCTGGTTTTGCGGTGAAAGCCGTGAATAATACCTTAATGGCGACTCACTTATGGGCATTGGCTGAAGGGCTGACTGTGCTGAAAGGGCAGGGCGTTGATTTAAGCAGTGCACTAAACTGTATTAATCATTCCAGTGGTAAAAGCAGCATGTCGGAAAATATCATGGCACAGCGTGTACTGAGCCGTGAGTTTCACAAGACCTTTGCGCTGGATTTATTGCAGAAAGATATTGGTATTGCCTTGGAACTGGTGCAGCAACAGCAACTGGATTTAACGGTGATGTCTTTGGTTCAGCAGGAGTTTCAGCAGATTTCCAACCCACAGGCCAGCCAGCTGGATTTCTCCGCTGCGGTGCAAGGCTTGGAGCAACGTACTCAAATTGAATTAAGAGGATAATCTTTTCAAACAATATTAAAGACAGTGTTAAAGAAGTTATAGCTATAGATATATCATTTTAAAATTTAAAAAGCCGGGAATTTTAATTCCCGGCTTTATTTATTCATTAAGCAGCTCAATAGCCTAAGTAAATCTTAATTCTGCTGATTTGCCTGATATTCCTGAATCACTTCAAGCGCTGCACGGAAGGCTTCCTGAGTAGCAGGGGCACCGCAGTAAGGCAGACTATGCAGTAGCACTTCCTGAATTTCTTCAACTGTTGCACCATTATTCAAAGCGCCACGAACATGGCCTTTCAATTCAGTTGGGCTTTTTTGCGCGGTAAGAAAAGCAATGGTAATTAAAGAACGGTATTTACGTGGTAAAATCCCTTCACGTTGCCAGGTTGAGCCCCAGGCATGTTCATTAATCCAGTCCTGCAAAGGCTGAGTAAAAGGAACCGTATTGTCCTGAGCACGTTTTACAAAGCTTTCACCCATCACTTCAGTACGGACTTTCAAGCCATTTTCATAATCTTGTTGTGACATCATTGACCCTCAATTTTATTATGGGTCTAGCTTAACGTTTAATATCTTAAATACCATCGTGCAATAGTCGTAAAAAAGTGGCTGAATAGCCACTTGTGATATTCCAAAGTGAAATCAGGAAATAACCTTACTTTGGAAAGCAAGATCCGATTTAGATAAGAGATCTATCTAAGGACTGGTTGAATGTGAAGGTGCACTTTGAACTGAAGTATCAGTACCTGTTGCATCTGCTTTCGAAATATGAGGATTTTCAAGTTCCAATACTTCCTGTAAATGCAGATCGAAGACATCAGTCAACATGCTATCATAGCGACGTGCATTATAGTGCAGCAACTTATTCGCTTCTTCTTCATTAATAAAGCCTTGTTCATGCGCATCAGCCACATGATCAGCAAAACTAAGTCCTTTAAATTGACCTTTGTTTTCGGCTTTCTTAAAGCGATCCCAAAGCTGCTCAATTTCCAATAACATGGTGAAGGTTGATTCCATACGACCATTCACATCATCTTCCGCTGTGCTATAGAAAACATGCTTTTTCAGTACTTTCCGGAAAGCGTTATCTTCCATCATGACATTTGCGACTTCCTGTTTAAGTCGGTCAGATGGCTTCGCGACAGGTCGGCCAAATGGGAAACAGATGAGCTTAACCATGCCAGCAGCAATACCCACCGGGAAGTTCGCAAACAGGTCATAAAAGGCTTCCTGCGCTGTATACAGAGACTTTTCTACCGCAAGCTGTGCATGTAAACGCTCATCTTCAGTCTTTTTGCTATGCTCAAAATATTTGAGAATTGAGGAAGCAATAAACAGATGTGCATGAATATCGGCCAGACGACCCGAAAGCATTTCCTTACGTTTGATATCCCCTGCGAGTAAACCTAGGCACATATCCGCAGTTAAAGCAAAGTTGGCACTCAGCCGATTAATGATCTTATAATAAGGCTGAGTGAAATCAACCGCACTTTGCGGCGCAGCACTTGAGCCACCTGTAAAGGCATAGGCAAAGGAGCGAGCAGTCCGGTTAAAGGTGTAACCCAAATGCTTAAACAGCAAGTTATCAAAAGGATTTAGAGCCGCTGCCGAGTCTTCTGCCTGTAAGAGCTGTAATTCTTCATATAGATAAGGATGGCAGCGCATTGAACCCTGTCCAAAAATCATCAAGGAACGACTGAGAATATTGGCGCCTTCGACGGTAATGGAGACTGGAATTGCCTGATAGTAAGGCGCCAGAAAGTTACGCGGGCCCATTTGAATGGCGCGGCCACCGACCACATCCATACCGTGATTGACCACTTTACGCATGCCTTCTGTCGCGTAATATTTGGCAATCGCCGTCATTACTGCAGGTTTACCGCCCTGATTCAGACCACAGGTGACCAGATAACGGAAGGCTTCCAGCATATAGGTGTCACTGGCGATTTCACTATTGGCTTCCTGTACCCCCTCAAACTTACCGACTGAAATTTTGAATTGCTGACGAATACGAGAGAAAGCCCCCACATTTAAATAAGTCATTTCTGCTGTAGACGTAGACAGCGCTGGTAGGGAAATGCCACGACCAACTGCCAGACATTCCATCAGCATGCGCCATCCTTTACCGGCATTTTTGACGCCACCAATAATCCAGTCCAATGGAATAAAGACATCTTTACCTTCCACTGTTCCATTCATGAATGGCGGGCCAGGATTATGCCGTGGTCCCACTATTACGCCTTCGTGACTGGCAGGAAGTAGGGCACAGGTAATCCCATATTCAGTTTGCTCACTCAGAAGATGATCAGGGTCATACATCTTAAAGGCCAGACCCACCACTGTCGCAATCGGTGCCAAGGTAATCCAACGTTTAGAAAAATTCATTCTCAAGCCCAGTACTTCCTGACCTTCAAACTGGCCATAGCAAACCACACCCGTATCAGGAATCGCACCAGCATCTGAACCTGCTTCTGGACTGGTCAAACCGAAACAGGGAATTTCTTCACCGCGCGCCAGACCCGGCAGATAACGGTCTTTCTGTTCTTCGGTACCGTAATGCAGCAACAGCTCACCCGGTCCGAGCGAATTCGGCACCATACAACTCACGGCTGTGGTCAGAGAACGCGAAGCAATCTTGCTCATCACCCGACTTTGGGCAAAGGAGCTAAAGGCACGACCGCCGTATTCTTTGGGAATAATCAGGCCTAAGAAACCATGCTCCTTGATATATTGCCAGACATGATCAGGCAGTGCTTTTTGCTCATGAATTTCCCATTCATCCAGCATGCTGCATAAGGTCTCAACTTCATTGTCCAGAAAAGCCTGTTCTTCTAGCGATAATTTGGGATAGGGATAACTATTAAAGGTTTCCCAATTCGGTGCACCCATAAACAGCTCTTTTTCCCACCAACTGGTCCCGGAATCCAATGCTTCGCGTTCTGTCGGACTAATGCTCGGCATAGCATTGGCCAGTGCTTTATAGGCCGGTTTGGAAATAAACGACATACGTAAAGGGTCGATCATCACCACAAGGCTAATCAGGATCAGCGGAATGCCGAGAATAAGTGACCATGGGCTAATAAAGGCACACACCACTGACATCACTATCAGCGCGACTGCACCCACACTACGCGAGAGCTGAAAATAGAAAACAGCCCATAAACTGAGTAATAGCAGTAGTACAGCAAATATAAATAGCATTGTTATAGTTCTCCAGATTTATACAACGCTGCCTGTGCCAGGATCTCATAGAATTTTTGTCACAGTTCATTCATTTTTTTGTCGCTTGAGGATCGAACAGGTTCAGCATTGCACGTGTGAGAATGATCGTTTTCAAGTCTTGCAACGATATTTTAAAATCTTTCATCTATTTCTGAGATTGTTTGAAAAATGCTCAGTCTTCAAGTGAGAACGCGCAAAGAAATGTGAAGATAAGTAATGACTTAATCTTTGTCTAATAGAGAAAAATCAGCTTAACACTGAGTAAAATTTTAATTATAGATATTAAAAAGCCCTCTACTTGAGAGGGCTTTTATTTCATCTATTTAAACCGATTAAGCTTCAATGGCCTGAACTGCAATTTTCTTGGCAGGGTCAACCTTACGACGCACTGCTGGTACAGGTTCGCCATAGTATTGACGGTCGGCAAAGTAGCTTGAACGAACCATTGGTGCAGCCCAGATATTGCGGAAGCCCAGTTTTTGGCCATGTTCAGTATAACGCTCGAATTCTTCTGGTGTTACGAAGCGGTCAATCGCTGCATGTTCTTTTGAAGGCTGCAAATACTGACCAATCGTCACATAATCTACGCCATGCGCATGCAGATCATCAAGCAGGGCAAGCACTTCTTCTTCAGTTTCACCAATACCGACCATGAGACCACATTTGGTTGGTACGTCCGGGCAGTATTCTTTAAACATTTTCAGCAGATTTAAAGAGTGCTGATAGTCAGAACCTGGACGCATGGCTTTATATAAACGCGGCACGGTTTCAATATTGTGGTTAAACACATCTGGCGGGCATTCAGTCATGATACGCAGCGCGATATCCATACGGCCACGGAAGTCCGGTACCAGAATTTCCAGTAAGGTATTCGGACTTAAGGCGCGTGCTTCTTTAATGCAATCCACAAAATGCTGTGCACCGCCATCCAGTAAATCATCACGGTCTACCGAAGTGATCACTGCATATTTCAAACCCAGATTGGCAATAGTTTCTGCCATATGACGCGGTTCATCTGCATCGAGTGCATTTGGACGGCCATGAGCCACATCACAGAACGGACAACGACGGGTACAGATATCGCCCATAATCATGAAAGTCGCAGTACCGCCACCAAAACATTCAGGCAGGTTTGGACAGGCGGCTTCTTCGCACACCGTATGTAATTTTTGCTGACGTAGTGTGGTTTTAATACGTTGAACTTCTTCAGGTGCCGCCATTTTCACCCGGATCCAGTCCGGCTTACGTGGCGTTTCAACCGTAGGAACAACTTTTACAGGAATGCGGGCAACTTTTTCCGCACCGCGAAGTTTGACGCCCTGTTCAGGTTTACGGTTTTCAGACATATTCAACTTTTCCACTGTTTTTGAAGGGGGAGATACTCAAAGATAGCGCAGTTATTATAACGGACTTCGTTCTAAATAGGGCAAAAAGGGGTATTCATTTAAAAAATGTTCTTATCAAGCAATATATGTGAGTTAAATACACCAAATCAACAGGATTTACGTCATAATAAGAGTGTAGATTAAAGTGAATTTTTTAATTTTGAGGAGCGTTGAATGCCACGTAAAAAAGAGGTCGTTAGTGGGACTTTCGTTAAATATGATGCGGTAGTTCTAGGTTCGGGCCCTGCGGGCGAAGGCGCGGCAATGAAACTTGCCAAATCTGGTAAGCGTGTTGCAATCGTTGAGATGCGTGAACAGCTGGGTGGTAACTGTACCCATGTCGGTACGATTCCAAGTAAAGCATTGCGTCAAACAGTATCCAGTATTATCCGTTATCAACGTGATCCACTGTTTCAAAAAGTTGGGGACTGGAAGCAGTTCACCATGAAGCAAGTGTTGCGTCACGCACATAAAGTTATTCAACAACAAGTAGATACACATTCACGTTTCTACGACCGCAATAAAATTGATATTTATCATGGTCGTGCTTACATTCAGGATCAAAATACCATTTTTGTATTTAACCCAGATGGCATTAAAGAAACGCTGATGTTTAAGCAACTGGTCATTGCCAGCGGCTCGCGTCCATATCGTCCAGACATTCTTGATTTTAATCATCCGCGTGTATTTGATTCAGACAAAATTCTGGATCTGGACTATTCCATCCAGAAAATCATTATTTATGGCGCAGGTGTAATCGGTTGTGAATATGCCTCGATCTTTATTGGTCTGGGACATAAAGTTGACCTGATCAACACCCAGCACAAACTTTTAAGCTATCTGGATGATGAAATCTCTGATGCACTGTCTTATCACTTGCGTGAACAGGGTGTATTGATTCGTCATAATGAACAGATCGACTTTTTAGAAACATTTGATGACCATGTGGTGATGCACACGCAAAGCGGCAAGAAAATCAAAGCTGATGCAATTTTGTGGTGTAATGGCCGTTCAGGCAATACCGATGGTCTAGGTCTTGAAAATGTTGGCCTGAAACCGAACAGCCGTGGTCAATTGACTGTGAATGATCAATATCAGACTGAAGTTGAAAATATCTATGCTGCCGGTGATGTGATCGGCTGGCCTTCGCTAGCCTCTGCTGCCTATGACCAAGGTCGTTGCGCGGGTGCCAACATGAGCGGCGAGAAAGACGTTGCACCGGTGACTGATATTCCAACCGGGATTTATACCATTCCTGAGATTTCTTCGATTGGTAAGACTGAACAGCAGCTGACTGAAGAAAAGATTCCGTATGAAGTCGGTCAGGCATCATTCCGTCATTTGGCACGTGCACAGATTACCGGTGATACTATGGGCGAATTAAAGATTCTGTTCCATCGCGAAACGCTAGAAGTTTTGGGTGTACATTGCTTCGGTAACAATGCCTCTGAAATTATCCATATTGGTCAGGCGGTCATGAACAGCCCGAATAATACGATCAAGTACTTTGTAGAAACCACGTTTAACTATCCGACTATGGCGGAAGCGTATCGTGTAGCGACACTGAATGGTATGAACCGTTTATTCTAAGTGAGATATTTGACTTAGACAGAAAAACCGCAAGTCTTCACTTGCGGTTTTTTTATTGGAATTGATTAAGTCAGTCGAGTTGATCAAATTGAATTTTTAAGCAGCCATTTTTCGGCATTCTTCAACACAGCGGCGGCATGCTTCGGCACATTGCTGACAATGTTCATGTTGGTGCTTGCCACATTCTTCTGCACAGTAGTCACATGCTTTGGCGCAAAGTTCACATATCTCATGCATGAATGGAGACTGCTTTTGTTCCATACGGGCACACAGCTGACAGATATCTGCACAATCCAGACAGCGCTGGATACATTCCCGCATCATGTCTAAATCTTCTTCTTTAAGACAGGCACTGGCACAGTTAGCGCATGCCAGGGAACAGTTCATACAGGTTTGAACACAATCTGAAAATTGAAGCTGATTCATTGTCGTTTCCTCTTTCCATAGGTTTATTGCTGATTTTCTAATACGCTAAGCAGAAAAAGGAAAATACACTAGGCAGATTAGGTGAGGAAAAGTAAACAGGCACTTTGTTTTGTTAAAGGATTTACTTCCATATTTATATTCAGAACCAAGGATGTTGATTGTTTGAAAAAATAAAAAACCATTGAGGCGGTCAAAGTCTCAATGGTACAGGATTTAAATATGAGTCATTATTATCGAAGGTTGTAATGTCCTTTCTTATTATTCGGATTTTCTGGTTTTTAAAATGGGCGGCTACCGGCCAGACTGATGCGTTTCAATAAACGGCGCTGATCCGCCGGGAATGGACGGCGTGAGTGCAAAGTCACCTGATTGTCCCAGAACACGATATCGCCCACTTCCCAATGATGTTCATAAGCGAACTCAGGTTTTGAAATATGCTCACGTAATTTTTCGATCAGTTGACTGCCAGCCTGATCATCATAATTGACCAGCTCGACCTCGGTATGCGTGTTTAACCAAAGCGCTTTACGGCCAGATTCAGGATGGGTCCGCACCAGTGGGTGCGGATAGGCATGACTTAATATGGGCTGATCTTTAAAGCGATACAGCGGACTATTACCGTAACCTTGATCAACAGCCTGATCTTTAGTTTTTTGATGGCGCACAAAAGGGTTATAAGTAATCAGTTGCAGCTGATCGATCTCTACCTTGGTTGCTTCATCGAGTGCATCATAAGCTTTAATGGTATTGATCCAGCTGGTCTGTCCGCCGTCCTGAGGCAGTTCAATGGCATACAGAAGGGAACCAAAAGAAGGTAGGGGCGTCCATTGATGATCGGCATGTGGAGTCAGTTCACCATGCCCGGTGTAATCTCCCTGACCAACAGCATTGGAAACCGGCACGACATCGGGTGGAACACCGCTATCGGACTGCGCAGCCAGTACCGGTGTATCTGCACCGGGACGGAAAATGGAACCGAAATAAGTTGAAAACGCCAGATACTGTAAATCATCCAGACTTTGCTGCTTAAAGATCAAAATCAGATGCTCGGCCAGCGCCTGTTTTAACTTTAAAATGGTTTTGGATGATTGGGCTTTACGGGCATCCAAGCCATAGACCACTGCGCCTAAGGCCTGACCGGTTTGCGGTACAATCTTGATTTCAGCCGGATGTTGAAATTGATCTTGCTGATGCCAGCGTGGAGCATCATGAATCGCTTGTGAAAGTTGGGTTAAGCTGGTCATTATCAAGTCTCAGAATTTTCTTGTTGATCAAAATCTAAGAAAATTCCGGACTGAAATAAAACCAAAAGAAATGATAAGTTTATGAATAATATTATATTTTTATTATTCAATTGATTTTAAAACATTTAACTTATTCTGCGATGGATTGCGCATTTTCTGCTGAGGATATTTCAGCAGTTTAGTGTGCGCAGAAAGCCTGATTAAAATACTCAAACAGCTCAGGGGTCTGAAACCACAGTCCAATCGACAAAGCCAGTAAAAGCAGGATTGCCACAGCAATCGAAAGTTTGAGTTTCAGCAGAGAATCAGTCATGGACGATTTGCTCCTCATTGACCCAGAAATGCACCAGTACCCCCAAAATGCTGAGGACAATTGATAGCATCCACACCGCATTATAATTGCCGCTCAAATCATGGTTGACTCCACCGAGCCAGCCACCGAAAAACGAGCCAACCTGATGGGTAAAGAACACAATGCCACTGAGCATGGTCAGATATTTCACCCCGAACATATTCGCCACAATACCATTGGTCAGCGGAACGGTCGATAACCAGAGTAGTCCCATAATGACACCAAAGCTATAGACTGTCCATGTGCTGAGAGGCAGCATGAGAAAGGCAATAATCGCAATTCCACGCAAGGCATATAATCCCATTAGCAGATGCGGTTTGGAATATTTTCCACCGAGCCAGCCGGCGGTATAGGTGCCTAGCACATTAAACAGACCCACTAAGGCTAAGAAAATCGTACCGGTTGTGGCATTAAAGCCATGATCAATCAGATAGCCCGGCAGGTGGATGCCAATAAAAACGACCTGAAAACCACAAACAAAAAAGCCCATGGCTAGAAACCAGAACGGTTTATGATTTTTCACTACCACCAGAATCTGTTTAAAATTGAGTGAGACTTTATTGGGGGTAGCGGCCGCGTTGGGATGAACATACATCGGTGCTTTCAGCATCCAGGCCAATGGCACAATCAGTGCAATTAAAATGGCACTGACCACCAGCGCCGCTGACCAGCCAACATTCTGTAATAGCAGCAGGGTTGAAGGCAGCATGATAAACTGACCAAAAGACCCGGCCGCACTGGCAATTCCCATTGCCAAACTGCGCTTTTCTGGTGGGGCGGCACGCCCGACCGCAGACAATAAGACCGGAAATGAGGTGGCAGACAGGGCGAGACCCAGAATCAGACCCACACTTAGATTAAGCAATAATCCGGTCGAGCTAACTGCCATCAAGAGTAGACCAATTGCATATAAGGCTCCGCCTACAGCTACCACAATCTTGCTGCCATATTTATCAGCAAATGCCCCGGTAATCGGTTGAACTGCACCCCAGATCAGGTTTTGCATGGCAATGGCCAGACTAAAAACATTATGACCCCAGCCAAACTCTTCGCTCATCGGTACCAGATACAGACCAAAGGCATGACGTACACCCAGTGACAGTGCCAAAATTATGGCGGAGCCAATCAGCATAAAAATAAGAGCTTTGGAAAATTGACTGTCAGCCATACGTCATTCATGCCTATAAAGTTGATATGTATAGTATTCGATTCAAGCAATAGAGGCTATTAAATAAATATTGATCAAAAGATAAATTTTTTTATCAATATATTAAGCCTAAAAAAACGGCCGAAGCCGTTTTAATTAAAAATCGGATATTGAGCTTAGAAACGCATACCGATCCCGGCATAGGCCAGAATCGGATTGACTTCAATATCGGCTTTAGAGCGAATCAGTTCACCTAAATTTGCATCTGTCACCGTAATTGTCGTGTCATTTTTTAGATGTGCATAAGATACTGAACCGACTGCAAACCAGGTGTCATTAAAGTCATAGCTAAAGCCGACCGTGGCCACAGGCGCGAAAGCATCGGATGCTTCCAGATCAACTTTCGGGTTGGCTGAACTTGGCGTGCCATCCAGAGAAGCACCTGCTTTTCCTTCCTTGATATTGGCAATCATATGTCCTGCAGCAATCAGGTCCTGCTCAGTACGTGAGTTAATTTCCAGTTCATTGAAATAGGCATACATCACACCTAAGCCGACATAAGGCCGGAATTTATTCACTCCGGTTTTACCAAAGTGATACTGGAATTCAAAGGCAGGTGTCCAGGCGCGGGCAGAGGCGGCCGGCCCATAAGCTTCCAGATCAGTAATGAGAATATCATTTTTTAACTCAATGCCGGGTAAATCGATCGAACCTAAACTTGGGGTAGCAAGCGCAGAAAAAGGGGCATAAATTTTACCACTGCCTTGCAAGTCTACTTTGGGGGGAATGCCGGCTTTCATTTCAAAAGAAATATTATCGGTAAAATAGTAATTGGTCATAATGCCTAAGGTGGTGACATCATCTGCTTCCAGGCCAGTACCAGGATTATTCCAGCTTTCCAGTCCATAAATTTCAGCTCGTCCACTGAGCGTTGCGGGCAGTGTTTCTGTACCAAGTCGATCGAGAATATTAACAAAAACAGAGGAAAGGTTTGGGTCCATGTCTGGATCAAGATTATTTTTCACAGAGTCAATTGAGATATCACCTACTTGTGATGTTTCACCTTCTTTGACAGCAGTATTCACTTTAAATGGTTGGGCCTTGCCTTGCGGCATCACATGCAATGCACCGACTGATACCGAAAAGCGCTTAAAGCCATCTCCATCTTGCAAGCTAAAATAAGGGGAATCTGCATGCGCGACCATAGGTAAAGTGGCTAGGCCTGCCATACATGCCAGCAATGTTTTCATTGATTTGGAACTCCATGTCCAGTTTGTTTATTCGTTTTTCTAGTTAACTAATTATGTGAATTACATTAAAAAATTCAGTTATAGAACAACAGGTCAAAAGTTAATCGATGGTTAATATTGGTAACTGCTGTATATTTTTTGTTTGTATCTCTTGAGTTTTAAGAAATGTATAGTGTGTAAAAATAATTACTTTTACCTTAATAGCTTAAGTATAAAAATGAAGGAAATTTGCTCTTGAGAGCGTTAAAATTTCAATCCTATGAATTTTTATCATGGAAGATAGAGAGGAGAGTTTAGGTAAATTTTAGGCTGCATTGATTCAAGCATTTATCATCATGGGATGATTTTTTATTTTTCCAAAACAAGAGCATATGAATTTATCCAAGATCCTGCTACCCAGTCGACTGAGTTTTTTTGTACAATAGCTACATATATTATTGAGTGAATCACATGAGCACCCAAACTCCTCCCAAAAAAAAGCCCTTGGTTAATTTACCTTTCCCGATCAAGCAAGCAGAGCAAAATGCTGCAGAAGAAGTTCTGGAAGATTTAAGACCAAGACCGCAGCGTTATGCTGACCGTACTTGGATGCCACCACGTGGTACTCGCCGTTCAATGGGCAAACGCTAATTGATCAGACTCAAAAAACTATGATAAATCATGGCTTTTTTTGTAGAATTTTTTAGGGAGTTAGCGATCAATATTTGATTTATCTTTCAACTAAAGAGAAATTAGAACTCTGATTTAGCCAAATCTCTTTCAATTTTATTCTTAATAAAGCAAACGAAATATTTAAGCTCTGTAAATACCCATCAAAATAAAATCCAGACCTGATTGATTTTATATTCGATATTTTAGCCGCCCATAAAAAAAGCCAATTCAAACCTTGGCTTTTTTTGAAAGATATTTTGATAGCACTAACGAATGCTTTTACGCGCTTTATTTTCCGGTTTCGGTGGCGCAATTTTTCGCTCACCTTGCCAGACATCAATAAAATCTTTCTCGTTAATATTATAAAGTTCCAGTAGCGCTAAAATCACGCCTCCAAATAACATGTTACCTTCTGAATGGCTCTGAAAATCGACTAGCTTGGTATTCAGATTGTGCAGGATATCTTCAATTTCAAAGACACGTTCCCGCCCATTGCTGTCGGTCGGATAGATCTGGGTATTTAAAATAATTCTCGCCAGGCTTTTTTCATTTTCGGTCAAAGGCAGTTCTTCAATCAATTCATCGCTGGCCGGAGTTAAAATCACGGAATCGCGGAATATGGTGTGTAAGAAATTTGCGCTTAATTTTGGCAGGGGCTTTTCGACAAATGGACGGAAAGATTGCGGGAAAATGACATTGCGTGAGATGCCTTTAAACATCGGTGCAATTTCCTCGACCTTATAACCTGCGATCCCACAACCCAAGGAAGTAATAAAATATTTATTTTTAGGATGATTTTTGGTGTAAATCTTAAAGTCATCAATATAGTGCTGGATTTGTGAGAGCGGCATTTGTTGCAAATGCTCGTTCATGGTGGGAATGGCATAGCTCTGACCCGCCCAGCCACGACCCACGCCCATGACTGCACCAAAATGCTCAAGTGCCGTTCTGGCTGCTCCACCACCGTGTTGTCCAGCCAAGTTGCTGCCAAAAACAAAAACCGTATTTTCCGGAAGGGATTTAACAATACTTTCATCGTGATAGTGGTAAGTCATAATTGTCGATTCTAGGCCATCCTGATCTTCATGTTGCCCGTGAAATGCATAGGGGTCAAGGCATTATTCTGCAGCGATATCCAAACAGAGAGAGTAATATTTCACCCATAAGGCAAAACATGATGCCGAGTATGCACAAATAAAGCTGCTGGCTGAAAATGCTTGGTTTTTTCTGTATTTATTCGCTTTGTAACTGTATATTTTATTGATGATTTTTCAAACTAGAGAATGAGTCAAGCGCTAACAAATAATGAATACTAATATTGTTTTATTTTACCAAACAGAAACCTAAGCAGGGATTGAGTAATTCCAATTTACCCTCATAATAAATCAAATCTATATCCGCAGCGAAGTCAGCGAAAGCTATGAGTGATAAAAAACCCTTTGAATTAGTGACCAGTTATCAACCAGCAGGCGATCAGCCACAGGCCATTGAAAAACTTGTCAAAGGCATTGAACAGGGTTTTCATGATCAGCTTTTACTGGGGGTTACTGGGTCTGGTAAAACCTATACTATGGCCAATGTCATTGCACAGACACAGCGTCCGACCATTGTCATGGCACATAACAAAACTTTGGCTGCGCAGCTCTACGGCGAATTTAAAGCATTTTTCCCCAATAATGCCGTCGAATATTTTGTCAGTTATTATGATTATTATCAGCCGGAAGCCTATGTGCCATCTTCAGATACTTTTATCGAGAAAGATGCTGCAATTAATGACCATATTGACCAGATGCGCCTTTCTGCAACCCGTTCACTCCTAGAGCGACGTGATGCGATTATTGTCGCATCGGTATCTGCGATTTATGGTTTGGGTGATCCAAATGCCTATATGAGCATGTTGCTGCATGTGGTGGAGGGTGACCGCATTGGCCGTGATGATATTATTCGCCGTCTGGTCGAGATGCAGTATTCGCGTAACGAACTGGAATTTCTGCGTGGTACTTATCGTATTCGCGGCGAAATTATTGATATTTTCCCGGCAGAATCGGATCAGGATGCGATCCGGATTGAACTGTTTGATGATGAAGTTGACTCCATTCGCTGGTTTGATCCGCTGACCGGGAAAATGGTTCGTAAAGTGCCTCGCGTCACTATTTATCCTAAAAGCCATTATGTTACGCCGAAAGACAATTTATCCCGCGCGATTGAAACCATCCGGGACGAACTCAAAGAGCGCCTGGTGTTCTTCCGTGAAAATGACAAATTGCTGGAAGCACAGCGGATTGAACAGCGGACACGCTATGATCTGGAAATGATGCAACAACTGGGTTATACCAACGGCATTGAAAACTATTCGCGTCATTTATCTGGCCGTCCTGCGGGTGAAGCGCCACCGACCTTGTTCGATTATATTCCTGATGATGCCTTGCTGATTATTGATGAATCGCATGTGACAGTGCCGCAGATTGGTGCCATGTACAAGGGCGACCGTTCGCGTAAAGAAAATCTGGTCAATTACGGATTCCGTTTGCCAAGCGCGCTGGATAACCGGCCGATGAAATTTGAGGAATGGGAACGTATTGTGCCGACGACCGTTTATGTCAGCGCAACGCCCGCACGTTACGAGCTGGAAAAGTCCCAGCAGATTGTCGAGCAGGTGGTACGTCCGACTGGTCTGATCGATCCGGAAATTGAAATTCGTCCAGTTCTGACGCAGGTCGATGATGTGCTTTCAGAAATTAATCTACGTAAAGATATTAATGAGCGGGTGCTGGTTACGACCTTGACTAAGCGTATGGCCGAAGATTTAACTTCTTATTTGAAAGAGTATGGGATTAAGGTTGCTTATTTACACTCGGATATCGATACCGTCGAGCGGGTCAAAATCATTCATGAACTGCGTACTGGGGTGCATGATGTACTGGTCGGGATTAACCTGCTGCGTGAAGGGCTGGATATGCCGGAAGTGTCACTGGTTGCTATTCTGGATGCGGACAAAGAAGGTTTCCTGCGTTCCGAGCGCTCTCTCATTCAGACCATTGGCCGCGCTGCGCGTAACCTGAAAGGTAAGGCGATTCTGTATGCAGACCGAATCACTGATTCGATGCAGAAAGCCATTGATGAGACAGATCGTCGTCGTGCCAAGCAGATTCAATTTAATGAAGAACATGGCATTACGCCGCGCAGTGCAGTGCGTCAGGTGATCAAGGAAATTGATACCGGTGAAGTATTGGATGATGATTCAATTGAATTGAAAGCCTCGGATCAGGCACGTGCGATCAGTGCCGATGAGCGGCATATCATGGCAGATCCGAAAATGTTTGCGAAACACATTAACAAGCTTGAAAAAGAAATGTTGAAAGCTTCCAAAGAGCTGCAGTTTGAGCAGGCTGCGCGTATGCGTGATGAAATTGTACGTTTAAAAGCCCAGATGTTTGATTGATTTTGGTTGCATTAAATCTTATTTAAATGACGTAAAATCAATCACAAAGCAAACATAATGTAACAAATTGAGAGCTGTGATAAAGCTATTGTATGAACAGAATTTTTTTAAATAAATATTTTGTGAACATGTAATAGGTATCTTTATGACAACTCAAAAATCTTCACGTACTGGATTAAAGCTGGCAAAAATTGCGGTGGGTAGTGCGGTTCTTCTCGGTTTGGGCGCCGCTACCATGGCCTATGCGAAAGAGGAGCGATTACCGACCATTGAGAAAGTTGAACTGGACCGTTATCTGGGAACATGGTACGAAGTAGCGCGCAAACCTTTATATTTTCAAAACAAGTGTGACCGTGATGTCACAGCGACTTATACTTTAAATGAAAATGGCAATATTGTGGTGGATAACCGCTGCATTAAAAAAGATGGTGGACAAACCCAGTCATTGGGTGAGGCATTTGTGCAAAATCCACCGCAGAATACCAAGCTAAAAGTCAGTTTCTTACCAGACTTTATTCGCTGGATTCCGGTCGCTCGTGGCGATTATTGGGTCTTAAAACTGGATGAAAATTATCAAACTGTTCTGGTTGGTGAGCCTAAACGCAAATATATGTGGATACTCTCACGTGATCCTCAATTGGATAAAAATGTGGTGAATGAATATTTACAATATGCACAGTCGGTCGGTTATGACCTGAGTGATGTGATTCATACCAAACAAACTCAAAGATAAAAATATCGTCTTAATGGAAACCATGCTACAGCATGGTTTTTTATTTTACGTGTCGAAAGACAATCTAACATCGAGAGATGACTACATTTTAAATAGATGAAGCATCAAGCTTTCTATTGTACTAATCGTTATAATGCCGGCGAACGAAAGTAGAGTTTAAATATGTATAAAGGCATCGCGTTATCTGTCTTGGCCTCCGTGGTTTTTGGAGTGCTCTATGTATTTACGCCTTTTTTACAGCCTTTAGATAGTGAGCAGACCTTTGCCTGGCGCATGCTGGCGACCTTGCCATTCCTCACAGCCTTCATGTGGTGGTCGGGTGATCTGAAACATATCAGCAGTATTTTTAAGCGGGTATTACGACAGCCTTCATTTTTGATCTGGTTGCTGATTAGTTCGCTGTTATGTACTACACAATTGTGGTTGTTTTTATGGGGCCCTATCAATGGGCGTGGCCTCGAAGTCTCACTCGGTTATTTTCTCCTGCCTCTGGTGATGGTGCTGGTCGGCTGTGTGCTTTATAAAGAAAAATTATCATCCTTCCAGATGGTTGCTCTTGCTCTGGCAGTTTTGGGAGTAGGACATGAAATCTGGCGGATCGGTTCAATCGCATGGGAAACGGTCTATGTCGCTTTAGCTTATCCACTTTATTTTTTTATGCGGCGTAAATTCGCGACCGATCATCTTGGTGGATTCTGGTGGGATCTATTTCTGATTTTGCCGGTGGCATTTTATTTGGGCTTTATCTATAGCGATTCCATGCCGCTCATGTTGAATCATTCCCACTTGATCTTGGCAATTCTTGGATTAGGTTTTTTAAGTGCGCTCGGTTTAGGCAGCTATATTTTGGCCAGCCGATATTTGCCCTTTGTCATCTTTGGGCTGTTGAGCTATCTAGAGCCGGTACTGCTGGCTTTTGCTTCAATGGCACTCGGTGAGCGCGTGGAATCAGATGAATGGTTGACCTATATCCCAATCTGGTTGGCTGTTTTATTACTGGTTGTGGAAGGAATATTGCATTTAAAACAGCAGCAGCTGAAAAAATATGAGCTGGCAAATAAAGCCGCACAGCTAGAAAAAATCAGAAAAAATAATGAATAATGTGGTTTGCATAAGCATTATATTCGTCAGACAATATTGACCTGATTATTTTCAAAATCGTCTACCATTTTGTTTAAAAGAATGTTTTCTATATCTTAAGGGGATAAACATGTCACAGATCGCGATTCCATATCAGTTACGTGCGCGTTTATCACAACTGGAACCGAGCCTGGATTTAAATTGGGAGCGAGAGCTTCGTACTGTTCTGGCAGAAGTTTCACCAGAATTAAAAGAAAGTATTGATTTTCAGATTTTAAAGCCCAAGAAAATTCTTTGGGATCGGGAAATGGATCAATACCGCTATCAGGCTCAACATTCGGTAGAACGTCTTAGCCAAAAATTTCTCAATGACCGGATGCGTTACTATGCCAGTACCTTTGGCCTGTCACTGAAAAGTTTGCAGGGTTTGAATGATAGCTTGCAAATTGCGGACTACTTAGAAAACGTACTTGAACAAATCGATAAAATTGACGTCAATGAAAATTTTCAGATGCAGCGTGAAAAGCTGGAACTGCGTCGTACATTTTTATTAAATGCTGCTGAGATTATTCGTGGTCTTCGCTTACAGCCGGTTGAAGGGGTGCGTCAGCTTACCGAACAGCACATTAAATGCTTCATTATTGAAGTTTTTATCAAGCAGCAATTGCTGGGTTATTGGTATAAGCCGCTATTAAAAAAACAGACTGCAGAAATGACGCATCCACTTTTCCGTTATTTCCTGATTAAAGAGCAGCAGATTCGTCATTTTGATATTGTCCGTACCTCGCAATTTCTATTTATCGTTGCGCCGGTGATGGATGTGCAGCAAAACCCGTATTCTATTCGTCGTTTCCTGATTGAAGAAAAAGGTGTACTTGAAGATCAGGTTTATCTGAATATCCTGATTCTGGAGCTGCAGGATGACATGGATGAAGTGGTGGTAGAAACCCTGAAATCGCAAATGCAGCGAATGGTGACTTTACAGAGTCAGATTCATTTGGATGTAATCGACATTGTAAATACACTGGAACAGGTGTCTGAACAGAAGTTATTACCTTTACTGGTTGAGCCCATTCAAGTCGTAGAGAAAAATGCCGATGTGGTGGCACAACGTCACCTGAAGCAGTTTGAAGAAATTATGACGCGTGAATTGCTTTTGCCGATGCGGGATGCCATTCGTGATCATTTGTCGCATCTTGAAGAGTTTGATTATCTGTATCTGCATGTCCATAAAATATTTACAGAAATTCTGGCCTATTACCGCGATTTCAAGTCCCAGCCGGGTTTCATGTTTAATCAGTACATCCAGAATTTTGAATATAAACTGCTGGCTTTTATCCGTTTACTGGAAAAGCGTAAAGCGGAAACCTTTATTCCTACCCACCGTAATGAATGGCAAGTCATGCATCAGCGTTCACAGCAGGCTGTTCTGGATATTCAAAATACGATTTCTGAAAATGTACAGCAATACCGGGATCTGAAAAAATATATTAATACACTGCAGCGGCAAAAAGTGGATGAAGAGAAAAAATCCGTATTTAAAAAGTTGTGGCGTAAAAATAATTTCGATGAGGCGATTGATACCGCGCTCAATCAATTGCAGCAGTTAAAGCGTAGTATGTTTCTGGAAATTATTCAGGTGCCAAGAACACATGAAAACTGTAGCGTATTTCTGGAATTTGAAAGTTTGCAGCATTTACAGCAGGTTGATCGCCACTATGCTTTTCCCTCTGGGGACAATGGCCTGACCCGTTTACCTTTGCTCATTCATTTGCCCGAAACTTATGATGATTTTGATGTAGAAAACTTCAATGCCTCCATGAGTCTGGACATGAATTTTTCAGCAGGGAGTAGAATCCAGTCTGAACAGGGTGGGACGCTAAATTTTGAACTTTAGATTTGTTTGAATAAACAACATTTAACAAATTTGTGCCAGGTACTGAAAAATAGTGCTCTTTAGAGTTTTCGGATGCAAAATCATTCAGCTAATTACAACTATTTTTGAAATTTATAGTGAATATACGTTAAAAACTACCCGTCTTAACGAGCTTTTGATTCAAACTTGCGGCCAATTCCATTACAATTGTCGGGTTTAGAAATTTATGCTTAGATTTACAATTAATTAGAGGACGTATCTGTGAGCAAAGACACTATTGTTGCCCTCCATGCAGAACACCAAGGTCGCTGGAAAAACCGTGAAGAACTTGCGGAACGTATGATTGCCCTTGTTGGCCAGTTATATCGTGAAAAAAATATTGTAGCTACAGTTTATGGTCGCTCTTTAATTAACCGTTCTGTAATTCAGATTTTGAAAGCACACCGCCGTACTCGCGTACTGGATGTTGAACTTTCTGTAGTTGATACTTTCCCAATTCTTGAAGCATTGGTGAAAGTTGAAAACATCGGTTCTGCTGAAGTTGATCTGGGTAAACTTGCTGTTGAATTTAAAGAAAAAGGCGGCGACATCGATGCATTTGTTGCGGACGCTGTTAAATCGATCAAAGGCAATGCTGCTGCTGTAGAACATAAAGATGTGGTTCTTTATGGTTTCGGCCGTATTGGTCGTATCTTGGCGCGTTTGATGATTGGTCAATCAGGTCTGGGTCGTGGTCTTAGCCTAAAAGCAATCGTTGTTCGTAAATCATCGGATGGTGATTTGGAAAAACGTGCTTCTTTACTTCGTCGTGACTCTATTCACGGTCCATTTGCAGGCACAATTTCTGTAGATGAAGAAAACGAAGCAATCATTGCCAATGGTAACTTCATCAAAGTGATTTATGCTTCTAATCCTTCTGAAGTAGACTACACTGCATACGGTATCAACAATGCACTTGTGATCGACAACACAGGTAAATGGCGTGATGCTGAAGGTCTTGCTCAACACCTTAAATGCCCGGGCGCTGCTCGTGTGATTCTGACTGCACCTGGTAAAGGTGACATGAAGAACGTAGTTTACGGTGTAAACCAAGCGGATATCCTTGATGAAGATACCATCATCTCTGCTGCAAGCTGTACGACTAACGCTATTACACCTACACTGAAAGTATTACATGACAAATACACGGTGTTGAATGGTCATGTTGAAACAGTTCACTCGTTCACGAACGACCAGAACCTGATCGACAACTACCATAAAGCTGACCGTCGTGGTCGTGCTGCAACATTGAACATGGTTATTACTGAAACTGGTGCAGCGAAAGCAGTAGCGAAAGCGCTTCCAGCTCTTCAAGGTAAATTGACAGGTAACTCTGTACGTGTACCTACACCAAACGTATCTCTTGCGATTCTGAACCTGACTTTAGGTCAAGACGTTGATCGTGATGAAGTGAACGAATACATTCGTCAGATTTCAATCGGTTCTAGCCTGCAAGGTCAAATCGGTTATACCAACTCGACTGAAGTGGTATCTTCTGACTTTATTGGTTCACGCACTGCAGGTGTATTTGACGCGCAAGCAACGATCACTTCAGGCAACCGTTTAACTGCTTATGTTTGGTACGATAACGAAGTGGGTTATAGCTGCCAGGTATTGCGTATTGCTGAACAAATGGGTGGCGTAAGCTATCCAAAAGTTCCTGCTGAAACTAATGCATAATTAGTATTTAGCTAAAAAAAGAGCCTCATTTGAGGCTCTTTTTTTATGATTTTTTTATTTAAAGCAGACTTTTTAATCTAATAAGAATTAATAAATCTGCTTGCTGGCGAAATATGAATCTGATAACTTACAAAGAGTAAGTATATTAAAATGAGTAAGTAATAAAAATATGGTGAGAATAGTATGACAAATTATGCAATTAGCCCGTTATTGGGGCAGGTTTTATCAACTGAATGTCCATCACGTGAAATATTGGAACACCTTGCCAATAAATGGTCGGTCTTGGTTTTGCGTTGCTTAAGTGAAGGTGTGCATCGTTTCAGTGAACTGAAACAACGCATTGAGGGGGTAAGTGAAAAAATGCTCTCCCAGACTTTAAAAATGCTTGAACAGGATGGTTTTATTTTGAGAACGGTTTATCCGGTGGTGCCGCCAAAAGTGGAATATCAATTGACGATTACCGGTTCACAAGCGGCTGAAAAAATAATGTATTTAATTGGCTGGATTGAAAAAAGCCTGCCAGATATTTTAGAGCATAAACAAAGTGTTATTAAATAGTTATTATTAAATGGCAGGAATGCAGTGTTTATGAAAATAAAAAATTTGGACTTATCTTAGTTGATATAAAATATAGATTTTAAAAGGTATCCGCATAAGAATATTTTCTTGTGAATAGGGTTTTTGAAAATTTACTCCTCTATAAATTATTTTAAAAATCATCAAGAAATTCACAAAAAGAATTTCCAGAATAGGGAATGGTACTAGGGCAAAAACGCTTCATTTCCTATCACTTCTTTTCAATCTTTTAAGTATTCTTTTTCCAAATCTATGCCTTGAATAGATCAAATAAACTTGGTGAGAAAACGACTAACTAAGATTTATGGGATTGCTGCATAATTCTATTCGAGAAATTCTTTAAAATATGGCAGAATATGGGGTTTTAAAGTTTTTAGAGGATTGGCAATATGCGCTTTGTTGATGAAGCAGTCATTACCGTAGAGGCTGGCGACGGTGGCAATGGCGTAGCCAGTTTTCGCCGTGAAAAATTCGTGCCATTTGGTGGTCCAGATGGTGGTGATGGTGGTCGTGGCGGCAGCATTTATATTCAGGCTGACGACGACACCAGTACGCTAGTTGATTATCGTTATACACGTAAATATCGTGCAGAACGAGCAAAAAATGGCCGTGGGGCGAACTGTGCTGGTCGTGGCGGTGAAGATACCGTACTAAAAGTTCCGGTAGGAACAACAATTGTAGATGTTGAGTCTGGTGACATTATTGGCGACTTGATCGAAGACGGTCAACGCGTGAAAGTGGCAGCAGGCGGTGATGGTGGTTTAGGTAATACCCACTTTAAATCATCGACCAACCGTTCACCACGTAAGTGTACGCATGGTCAAAAAGGCGAATTCCGTGAAATCCGTCTAGAACTTAAAGTTCTGGCAGATGTCGGCTTGCTGGGTATGCCAAATGCGGGTAAATCAACCTTCATTCGTGCAGTATCGGCTGCAAAACCAAAAGTTGCAGATTATCCATTTACTACCATGGTGCCAAACCTGGGTGTGGTCGATGCTGACAGTCACCGTTCATTCGTGATGGCGGATATTCCCGGCCTGATCGAAGGTGCATCTGAAGGTGCAGGTCTTGGGATTCGCTTCCTGAAGCACTTGGCGCGTACCCGTATCTTGTTGCATATCGTTGACGTACAACCGATTGATGGCTCAGATCCGGCACATAATGCCAAAGCAATTATGAAAGAGTTAGAAAACTTCTCCCCAACGCTTTCAAAACTGCCGATCGTATTGGTACTGAACAAAGTCGATCAGTTGGCTGAAGAAACACGTGAAGAATGGTGTACCCATATTCTTGAAGAATTGCAGTGGGAAGGCCCGGTTTTTGAAACTTCTGGCTTAACTGCTGAAGGCACCAAAGACGTAGTTTACTACCTGATGGATCAGATCGAAGAGCAACGTGAACGCGAAGCTGAAGATCAAGAATATGCAGCAGAAATGAAAGCATTCCGTGATCAGCTTGAAGCTGAAACACGTGAACAAACCATCGCTGCAAAAGAAGCGTATCGTGAGATGCGTCGTCAGCAACGTCTTGCCGGTATTCTGGGTGATGACGAAGATGATGAAGATGGCGATGATGATAGTGATGTGGAAGTGTACTACGTACGCTAATCTCTGAGAGAAGAGTCTGAGGACAAGATGATAGAAGTGGTAGATGGGCAACGTCAGCTCAAGGGTTGTAAACGAATCGTTGTTAAAATCGGATCATCTTTACTCACAGCAAACGGACAAGGTTTAGATTTAGATGCTATCTCGCATTGGGCGGGACAAATCGCAGATCTACACAATGCAGGACACGAGATTATTCTGGTGTCTTCCGGTGCTGTGGCTGAAGGTATGGTTCGAATGAAACTTGAGAATCGACCCACCGATCTACCCAGTCTTCAGGCTTGTGCTGCCATCGGTCAGATGGGCCTGATTCATACTTGGTCAAGCGTACTTGAGAAGCATCAGATTCGAACTGCGCAAGTATTGTTAACCCATGATGATCTGGCAGATCGTCGTCGCTACCTCAACTCATGTGATGCCTTGCAGAACCTGATTGATTGGCGCGTGATTCCGGTGATCAATGAAAATGACACGGTTTCGACTGACGAAATTCGCTTTGGTGACAACGACACGCTTGCGGCCATGGTCGCAGGTCAGGTTCATGCAGACCTTCTGATTATCTTAACGGATCAGGAAGGGATGTTTGACTCAGACCCACGGTCTAATCCAGATGCCAAACTGTTCCATACCGTACGTGCGATGGATGAAAGTCTGTTTGATATGGCCGGTGGAGGCGGTAAATTTGGTCGTGGTGGCATGCTGACCAAAGTTCGTGCAGCCCGTCTGGCGGCAAAGTCGGGCTGTCCGACCTTAATTGCAAGTGGTGATAGTGATGGTGTTCTATCACGTCTAATGTCTGGCGAATTGTTAGGTACCTTGTTTGTCACTGACAAAGACCGGATGACAGCGCATCAGCAATGGTTGGCTGCTCACTTGCAAACCGCAGGTCGTTTAGTGATTGATGATGGTGCAGTAAAAGCCATTAAAGACAATCATCGCAGTTTATTGCCTGTAGGGGTGAAAGCGGTTGAGGGTCATTTCGAACGCGGTGATGTGGTGGAATGTGTCGATACACAAGGTCACCGTATTGCAGTTGGTCGTGTCAACTTTAGTTCTCGTTCAGCAGATATCGTTCGTGGTCTGGCATCGGATAAAGTTCATCAGGTTTTGGGTGAAGCACGTTCTTTAGAGATGATTCATCGCAATCATATGGCGATTTACTAAATTATTCAGATTCAAGTTTAGAGATTCAAAAGTCCCGCTCTCGAGCGGGATTTTTTATGGCATTTTAATTAGATTTATTTAATCCAGCCCATTCGAATTAAAGGCGAAAATAACCAATAATGAATACCCAAAATAAAGTTTATGATTTGATTCTCATATTTCCACCACAGCGGCAAGCCAGCTAAATTTACTATTATTGCCATCAGGAATGCGCCCAGCATATCAATTGGAAAATGCACACCGACATAAACACGCGACCACGCTACCAGCCAAGCTGTCCAGATTAGAATTCGTCCCAAGTCTCGCTGCGGTGAAAAATAATAGGCGAAGGCAATCCCACTAAAAATACTCATATGGTTGCTGGGAAAAGAACCAGTCGGTGCATGTTCAATCAGAGTGCGACCAACATCCATCACAAACGGGCGTGGGGTATTGAGTACCGCAGACAATACTTCACTCATCAATAATGTAATAGCTGTAAAGATGAAGGCTTTAATAATCCCTGTTTTTACTTGGTAACTACCACGGAACCAGGCAATAGCAAAAATCAGCAAAAAAAGATAAACCAGGTCATGCGCAATCAGGGAGGCATAGTTGATTATCCAGATCGAGGCTTGATCAGGTACATTGAGAACATGAAACAGGGAAAGGTTTAGTTGATCAAGAGACATGAGCAGAGAAGACTGGAATAAATGTCCGTTACTCTAAACCGGTCAAACCTCAATTCCTACCTGAGTTTGTATGAATTTGTAGCCTCGCTTTTTAAAGAATATTCACATGATAAAAAACCACTCAAAAGAGTGGTTCTTAAAAGTCCGAATAATATAATGAAGTCTTATTTAAACTGAATAGCCCCATTCGCGCTGACCGTCATTTGCGATTCACCCGCCGCAACTTCCTGCTCAGGAACCGCCATATCAGCCGATGCAGATTTCATCATGGCCATACGCGGTACTGGCTGTGGTGAATAATTGTTAGTATTCAGGTTTAAGTTCACCAGTTGATAACTCGGTTTGTTCCAGGTCTGGGTGAGTGCCTGTGCGCGTTGCTGGAAGTTTTTGGTGGCTTCAATCATCAGCTCGCTTTCAACTTTTTTACGCTTTTCATCTGATACTTTAAAGTTAATCGACTGGGTCTGGAAGTGCTGTTGTAATTCGGCAATCAGTTGAGACGTTGCTTTAAAATCTTTCGATTCCAGACGAATCTGGGCACGACCACGCCATTCTTTCAATTTACGGTTGTCATTGTCATAAATAGGATAAGTGCTTTGTGCGCCCGTCTCGATTTTCACAGTAGGATATTTGCGTGCTGTGGCGATCGCCTGATTCATCAGCTGGTTAATTTGAGTGGCTAGTTCAGCCGGCTGTTTGTTGGATTTTTCAATATAAAGCACAGCATGCATTTCATCATTTGAGATTTCACGGCTAGCCTCTGCTGAAAGATTAACAACATTATAATTCAGAGATTCAGCAGGAGCTGCAAATGCGCCTGTGGCGAGGGTGCTGGCAAGGATCAAACTGGTAAGTGCTAAGAGACGCATGAAATTGTCCTGTTTTTCTTAAAATTGGCCATCTAAGCCGTTGTTAAAATATTAAATCTCAATTGTGATCTTTTTACGAAATATTTGTCGTAAGAGTGTTAAATTTTCTTTAATTTTATCTTATTATTTAATTTATATTTATTATTAATAATTAAATACTTAATGAATAATTTTAAGATTGATTACCTGAATGCCGCCTGCGCTACAAAAAACCATAAAAGAACACGCTTTTCTTTCTGCTGTCACACTGTAAGATGATGATTTAGGGGATGGATTAGCATGATGTTTTTTTTCGATAAAGATTAGGACAAAATGTGACTGAAAGTTGTTTATTTTCCTGAAAAATTCGGTATCATCCGCCTCCTAGTTATTCGAATACAAAACTGCTAGCTAGAACCTTTATAAAGCGCCGAGTCAAAGGACCAAACGTCACCAGACTTATTTCTTTCACCCATATCAGAGATGGTAATTCGATATGAGCGTTACTTCTGTAAACCCTGCCACCAATTCCACAAACGAATACTACTTGACTCGCCAAAGTCAGATGGAATCGAATGTGCGTAGTTATCCACGTAAATTACCGTTAGCGATAGCGAAAGCACAAGGTTGCTGGGTTACCGATGTTGAAGGTACTGAGTACCTTGATTGTTTAGCTGGGGCAGGGACGTTGGCTTTAGGCCATAATCATCCTGCAGTCATTCAAAGTATCCAAGATACGATTGCAAGCGGTTTACCATTGCATACGTTGGATCTTACTACTCCTTTAAAAGATGCTTTTACTGAAGCACTTCTTTCTTATCTTCCAGGTGGCCAAGAAGAATACTGCTTGCAGTTCTGTGGTCCATCGGGTGCAGATGCAACCGAAGCCGCGATTAAACTGGCAAAAACCTTTACTGGTCGTAGCTCAGTGATCAGCTTTTCTGGCGGCTACCACGGTATGACCCACGGTGCATTGGCAATGACAGGTAACCTATCTGCGAAAAATGCAGTGAACGGTTTGATGCCGGGTGTACAGTTCATGCCGTATCCGCATGAATACCGTTGCCCATTGGGTCTTGGTGGTGAAGCCGGTGTTGATGCTTTAACTTATTTCTTTGAAAACTTCATTGAAGATGTAGAAAGCGGCGTGACCAAACCTGCAGCTGTAATTCTTGAAGCGATTCAAGGTGAAGGCGGTGTGGTAACGGCGCCAGTAAAATGGTTGCAAAAAATCCGTGAAGTGACTGAAAAACACAACATCGTATTGATTCTTGATGAAGTTCAGGCTGGTTTTGCACGTTCAGGCAAAATGTTTGCATTCGAACATGCAGGGATTGAACCTGATGTTGTAGTGATGTCTAAAGCCGTAGGTGGTAGCTTACCGCTTGCCGTACTTGGTATTAAACGTAAGTTTGATGCTTGGCAGCCAGCAGGTCATACCGGTACTTTCCGTGGTAACCAATTGGCGATGGGTACAGGTCTTGCAACGATCAATACCATTAAAGAACAGAACCTGGCTCAAAATGCACAAGAGCGTGGTGATTTCCTGCAAGCTGAACTTAAAAAACTGGCTACTGAATTCCCGTGTATCGGTAACGTGCGTGGCCGTGGTCTGATGATCGGCGTTGAAATCGTAGATGAGCGCAAAGATGCGGATCATATGGGTTCTTTACCTGCTGATGGTCAGTTGGCTGCAGCGATCCAAACCGCTTGTTTCAACAATAAATTATTGCTTGAGAAAGGTGGTCGTAACGGTACAGTGATTCGTTTACTTTGCCCGTTGATCATTACTCAAGACGAATGTGTTGAAGTGATTGCTCGTTTCAAAAAATCGGTTGCTGAAGCACTAGTTGCAGTTCGAGGCGCATAATTCATGGTAGATTTCGCAGAACATCGTAAAGCGTTACTCTGCAATGATGCTGCATCCATTGCTGACTATCAGGCTGGCATGGACCAAGCGACCAAAGCGGTTGCGGCATGGTTGCAAAACGACAAAATGTACACTGGTGGCAGCATTAACGAGCTGCGCAGTGCGATTGCATTTAACCCTTCAAAAGAAGGCTTGGGTGTAGAAAAATCTCTTGAGCGTATGGTTGAGCTATTTCTCAACAAGAGCTTAAAAGTTCATCATCCGCACTCACTTGCGCATCTTCACTGTCCAACGATGGTAACTAGCCAGATCGCGGAAGTGCTGATTAACGCAACCAACCAGTCAATGGACTCATGGGATCAAAGCCCGGCCGGTTCGTTGATGGAAGTTCAGCTGATTGACTGGTTACGTCAAAAAGTGGGCTATGGTGCAGGTCAGGCCGGTGTATTCACTTCTGGTGGTACACAGTCTAACTTGATGGGCGTATTGCTGGCGCGTGATGCTTGCATCGCGAAAAACTGGAAAGACGAAAACGGTAATCCGTGGTCGGTTCAGCGCGATGGTATTCCTGCGGATGCGATGCGTAATGTCAAAGTCATCTGTTCTGAAAATGCACATTTCTCTGTGCAAAAGAACATGGCGATGATGGGCATGGGCTTCCAGTCTGTCGTGACTGTACCTGTGAATGAAAATGCACAGATGGACGTAGACGCGCTGGAAAAAACCATGGCGCATCTTCAGTCTGAAGGCAAGATCGTGGCATGTGTGGTGGCAACAGCGGGTACAACGGATGCTGGTGCGATTGATCCATTGAAAGCAATTCGTGAAATCACCAATAAATATGGCGCGTGGATGCACATCGATGCGGCATGGGGTGGTGCACTGATTCTATCCAATGACTATCGTTCTATGCTGGACGGGATTGAGCTGTCGGATTCGATCACGCTTGATTTCCATAAGCATTATTTCCAAACCATTTCTTGTGGCGCGTTCCTGCTGAAAGATGAAGCGAATTACCGTTTCATGCATTATGAAGCAGAGTATCTGAACTCCGCTTATGATGAAGAACACGGCGTTCCGAATCTGGTGTCTAAGTCGCTACAAACCACGCGTCGTTTTGATGCATTGAAATTGTGGATGACAGTTGAAGCACTGGGCGAAGAGCTTTATGGTTCGATGATCGATCATGGCGTGAAATTAACCCGTGATGTGGCAGACTACATTAAAGCGACTGATGGTCTGGAGCTTCTGCTTGAGCCTCAATTCGCGTCTGTCTTGTTCCGTGTGGTTCCAGCGGGATATCCGGTTGAATTACTCGATACGCTCAATCAAAACGTAGCAGACGAACTGTTTGCGCGTGGTGAAGCGAACATTGGTGTGACGAAAGTCGGTCAGGTTCAGTCTCTGAAAATGACTACTTTAAGCCCGGTTGCAACGCTTGATAACGTGAAGAACTTGCTGGCATTAGTGCTTGCAGAAGCGGATCGTATCAAAGATTCAATCGCTGACGGTACTTATACGCCACCCATTGCATAAGTGATGGTGGTGTGAAAAAAAGGAGATCGAAATGATCTCCTTTTTTGTGCGCTTAAAAATAAAAAAAGGTCCTTTCCCAGATCGAAATTCCTCACAAAAACACGGAAGGTCTGAATCCCGTTTGGCCTGTTATTTATTTGTCATAGGCTTATGTAAAACTGGGGAGCAGGATTTATCCTGAGTTCAGGTTTATAAAAATTGTTACATGTCATTGGTCTAAAATTTTTATTGAAGTGAATGACAAAAAGAACTTAATCATTGAAATCCATAAAAATTTAATCAAGAAAAAACCGCTAGATTAAAAATCACTAAATCGTAATAAAGCTGTAACTTATCTGTCATATTCTAAAATCAAAATGCAGGTATCGAAAGAAGTACAAAACTGAATAAAAAGTGGTGTACTCCAAATTTGCATAAATGAGAGAGATACTAGAATGCGCTTTACAAATATAGCTTTAGCATTAGCAGTAACCGGGGCAACTGCTGTAACGACTGCACACGCAGCTCGTGACACCATTCAAATTGCAGGTTCTTCAACTGTACTTCCTTATGCCAGTATCGTGGCGGAAGAATTCGGGAATACTTTTCCTCAGTTTAAAACACCAGTTGTCGGTTCTGGCGGTTCTTCAGGTGGTTTAAAGCAGTTCTGTAATGGCGTGGGTGATAACACCATTGATATCGCAAACTCTTCGCGTCAAATCAAAAGTACTGAACTGGCAGAATGTAAAAAGAATGGCGTTAACCAGGTACTAGAAATCAAAATTGGTTATGACGGTATTGTATTTGCATCGAATGCTAACAAAGCAGCTTATAAACTGCGTCCACAACATGTCTTCGCTGCACTTGCTGCACAACTTCCATCAAATGGCAAAATGGTCGCTAACCCGTACACGCGTTGGAACCAAATTGACAAAGCACTTCCAAATGAACCAATCACCCTGGTAATTCCTGCATCGAATCATGGTACGCGCGAAGTCTTCCAGGAGAAAATGGTGGATGCAGGTTGTGAAACATACGCTGCAATTAAGTCTTTAGACAAAGATGCCAAGAAAAAAGCTTGTACAACATTCCGTAAAGATGGCCGTGTGGTTGAGATTGCCGGTGACTATACCGAAACATTGGCACGTTTAAAAACTTCTCCAAGTGCGGTAGGTGTGTTTGGTTTAGGTTTCTATGATCAGAACCGTGACCGTCTACGTGTTGCCACAGTGAACAATGTAGCGCCTTCTGAAAAGACCATCTTGAATGGTGCTTATCCGGTATCACGTCCATTGTTCTTCTATGTGAAAGGCGAGCACTTGAAATCGATCAAAGGCTTACCGCAGTTCACAGAATACTTCCTGAACAAGAAAGTATCTGGCAAAGGCTCTAAGCTGGAAAAAGCAGGTCTGATTTCAATGTCTGATAAAGAACGTGCGGCAGTCCTGGCAAATTTCAAGGCTGGTAAAGCGGTTGTTGTGAAGTAATAAATGATTTTGAAAACGCTGGTGGTAGGGTCAACCTACCATCGGCTTTTTGCGATAAACAAGTTTTTTCAAACCATGAAAATTGAAAAAACAGTGGAGAATACATGAATCTGCTACTTATAGGTGTGTTATTGGCCATCATGGCCATAGCCTATCAAATCGGATTAAGTAAAAGCCGTAGCTTAGCAGGTAAGGGAAGCAATTCTGCAAACTTACACTCGCGTCCCGGATATTATGGTGCCCTGGTTGCACTATGGTGTGGTATCCCTGCGTTTTTAATTTTGATTGTTTGGAACATGGTGGAACCCACTTTTCTGGAGCAGGTGGTACTCAACCATTTGCCAGAAAATGTTTCTGCTAGTCTGGATCCGGCAAGTCTGAGTGTTGTGATTGATCGCGTTCAGGCACTTGCCTCAGGTTTCGGGGTTAGTGATACACCGGCAGCCTATGAAGTTGCAGCCGCGGAGCAGTTGGCTAAATTCTCGACCATTGGTACCTTTGCCAAATTGGCAGTCGTGATTTCGGCTGCACTGGCCGGTCTGGTCTGGGCCAAGAAACATATTAGCCAGGAATTCCGTGCGCGTAACCAAGTCGAAAAAATGATTAATATCGGCCTGGCATTGTGTTCTGGTGTGGCGATTCTGACCACCCTCGGGATTGTGATGTCGATGTTTGGCGAGGCGATGCGCTTCTTCAGCTTCGTCAGCCCACTGGATTTCTTCTTTGGTACCCAATGGAACCCGGGGTTTAGCACCTCTGGCAGTGCTGAAGGCAGTTATGGTTTATTGCCACTGTTATGGGGCACGCTCATGGTCAGCGGGATCGCACTCTTAGTTGCAGTTCCGGTTGGCCTGATGATTGCGATCTATCTGGCAGAATACGCTTCACCGCGGTTCCGCTCTTGGGCAAAACCCACGATTGAAGTGCTGGCGGGTATTCCTACGATTGTCTATGGTGTTTTTGCCTTGATGATCATCGGTCCATTCCTTAAAAGTATGGGTGCTCTGGTCGGACTCGAAATTAATGCCACCAGCGCGCTGACCGCCGGTCTGGTCATGGGCATCATGATTATTCCGTTCGTATCTTCTCTGTCAGATGACATCATTACTCAGGTGCCGCGTGCCTTACGTGATGGTTCTTTGGGATTGGGTGCGACTAAATCTGAAACGATCCGTCAGGTGGTTTTACCGGCAGCCTTGCCGGGTATTATCGGTGCATTCCTCTTGGCTGCGTCGCGTGCAATTGGTGAAACCATGATCGTGGTTCTTGCAGCCGGGAACAGCCCGCAGTTGCATGCCAATCCGCTTGAAGCCGTATCTACGGTCACGATTACCATCGTGAATCAGTTAACTGGCGATACTGATTTTGCTAGTCCGCAAGCATTGGTGGCTTTTGCACTAGGATTGACGCTATTCGTCATTACCTTAGGTTTGAACATTGTTGCACTGATCATCGTGCGTAAATATCGTGAGCAATACGACTAATGAGTACTTCAAATACAACGCCTGTGGATCAGCGTATTGATCCATCCATCGCCGCCGAGCTGCGTAAAAAGCGTAAGAAGACCATTCAAAGCTCTTTGGCACGACGTCATCGTAAAGAAAAAACCTTCCGTTTATTTGGTTTCTCTGCGGTACTGGCAGGTCTGTTCTTTGTGGTATTGCTGTTCGGGAGTATTTTATCCAAAGGTTTGCCTGCATTCTGGCAAAGCAGCATGAGTTTGCCGATTCATTTCGATCCAGCCATTGTGGATATTGGTCCAAAACCGAAGCCAGCAGCAGGAGAATCTCCAGCACAGTTTGAAGATCGCTTTATCGCGTGGCAGACCGAAGTCGGAATGGTGGATTGGGATGCCCTGATTATCAATGGCATGATCGCCAAAGACAGCAAGCTGGAAAGCCAGCGTGATGAACTGGGTTCTTTATATACCAGTTCTGAGGCGTACCGCTTGCGAGACATGGTCATGAATGATCCGAGTCTGGTCGGTCAAAGCAAGGAAGTGAAAATTCTGGCTGATGCCAATGTCGATGTCTGGCTGGCAGGAAATATTGACCGTGATCTTCCAGATGAACAGCAGCAGCTCAGTCCTGAAGTACGTCAGGTGGCGGACGAGATGAAAGCCTCTGGTGTGATTGAAAATAGTTTCAATACCAATATTTTCACCAGTCCTGACTCGCGCAGCTCACCAGCAACTTCAGGCTTGGCAGGTGCCTTCATGGGCTCGCTGTTCATGATGATGATTGTGATCTTTATCTCGATTCCAATCGGGGTGGCCTCTGCGATCTATCTGGAAGAGTTTGCACCGAAAAACTGGATTACCGATGTGGTCGAAGTCAATATCAACAACCTGGCAGCCGTTCCCTCAATTGTCTTCGGTCTATTGGGTGCAGCGATCTTCATTGGCTGGATGCATTTGCCACTGTCAGCACCATTGGTGGGTGGTCTGGTGCTGAGTCTGATGACCTTACCGACTGTGATCATCACCACACGCGCATCACTTAAAGCGGTTCCACCTTCGATTCGTCAGGCAGCTTTAGGACTCGGTGCTTCCCGCATCCAGACAGTATTTCATCACGTCTTGCCTTTGGCTTTACCGGGTATTTTGACAGGCGCAATTATCGGGGTTGCACAAGCTTTAGGTGAAACCGCACCATTGTTATTAATCGGGATGAGTGCTTTTGTTGCCAGCGTTCCAGCCACACCATTTGATCAGTCAACGGCTTTACCTGTACAGATTTTCTTATGGCAAGGCAATGAGTTGCGTAACTTCTTTGAAGGGCGTACCGCAGCAGCAATTATTGTACTTCTGGCCATGATGATCAGCTTGAACAGTCTGGCCATCTGGTTACGTAAGAAATTTGAAGTCCGTTGGTAATAGGGGCAGAATCATGAACACAACTGTTATTCAAAATTCCTTAAAAAAGGATCAAATCGTGAATCCACAACAGACACAATTCACCTCGGATGAGGCGACTCAAAAGCCGGCAACTCCGTTTGTTTCCCAGTTCGATACGCAAATCAGCAGCAAAAAAGATGCGAAGTCGACGAATGTGAAACTTAGTACTTCTAATGTGCATGTGTACTATGGTGAAGCGGAAGCGATTAAAGGCATTGACCTGAACATTTATGAAAATGAAGTGATTGCTTTTATTGGGCCATCAGGCTGTGGTAAATCAACCTTTTTGCGTACCTTAAACCGCATGAACGATACCATTGATAGCTGCCGTGTAACCGGTAAAGTGATGTTGGATAACCAAGATATTTATGATCCAAATCTTGATGTGGTCTTGCTACGTGCACAGGTTGGTATGGTGTTCCAGAAGCCGAACCCATTTCCAAAATCAATCTTCGATAATGTCTCCTATGGCCCAAAACTGCATGGTTTGGCGCGTGACAAGTACGATCTTGAAGAAATTGTCGAAGGCAGCTTGCGCAAAGCCGGTCTGTGGGAAGAAGTGAAAGATCGTTTGAACCAGCCGGGAACAGGTTTGTCAGGTGGTCAGCAGCAACGTCTGTGTATCGCGCGTACGATTGCAGTCAGTCCAGAAGTCATTTTGATGGATGAACCGTGTTCGGCACTTGATCCCATTGCAACCGCCAAAGTGGAAGAGCTGATTTCTGAGCTATCTACGCAATATACCATCGCGATCGTAACGCACTCTATGCAACAGGCAGCACGTGTATCGGATCGTACTGCGTATTTCCATTTGGGGGATCTGATTGAAGTCAACTCGACCGAAAAAGTCTTTACCCAGCCAGATCATCAGTTGACTGAAGCCTATATTACCGGGCGTTTCGGTTAATCCCATATCTAGAATAAGAGCCGCAAGGCTCTTTTTTTATAGGTGAAATAGATGGTGATAATCGTAATAATTCTCGAAATAAAGTTGAAAAAAACCGAAATTGACCTAATCTAAAGGAATAAATCCGAATTAAATAGAGAATAGATTTTTTATGTTATTTCATACTCCGAAACTGTCCGCTGAAATCCGTATTAGTCATCTCAATGCGCGTATCAATGAACAACGAAAAAAAATAGCGCAAACTACTGGCTCTAAACTGGAACTTTTACAGTTATCACAACAACTGTCAAAAGAAGCGCGTGCGCGTAAGAAAACCAATCAAAAAATCTATGTACTCGATTTTAAAGGCGATATGGCGGCTTCTGCGGTAGAAGGCTTGCGTGAAGAAATTACCTTGATTCTGGCCACAGCCAAAGCCGGTCGTGACCGTGTGGTAGTGCGTCTGGAAAGTCCGGGCGGCATGGTTCATGGTTATGGACTTGCAGCAGCTCAACTGGTACGTTTACGCGAGGCAGGTTTTCATCTGACCATCTGTGTCGATAAAGTGGCGGCCAGTGGCGGTTATATGATGGCGTGTATCGCCAATGAAATTATTTCTGCACCATTCGCGATTGTCGGTTCAATTGGTGTGGTTGCTCAAGTCCCCAACTTTAACCGCCTGCTGAAAGACAATAAAATCGACTTTGAACTCTATACCGCAGGACAGTACAAACGTACCGTGACTATGTTTGGTGAAAATACCGAAGAGGGTAAGGCCAAGTTTGAAGAAGAATTACAGCAAACACATGCTTTATTCAAACATTTCGTTGAAAAGTATCGCCCACAGCTGAATATTGAAAAAGTGGCCACTGGTGAGCATTGGTATGGTCGGGATGCGCTAGATCTAAATCTGGTGGATAAACTGCAAACCTCAGATGAATACCTGCTCAACTTGTTGCCCCAACATGATATCTATTCCATCCAGACCCGCAAGAAACCAACTTTGGGTGAAAAGCTGGGCCTGCAAGCAGCGCAAATTGCTGATTCACTGGTACCCACTGTCATGAATAAAGTCATGGAAAGCTTAAGCAAAGCCAATGCAAACTTGGTACAAATGCGTGATCCAAAACTTTAATTCAGTTGATCTTGAATGAATTTTAAAGCTCACTTCGGTGAGCTTTTTTATTTTTTGAAATCATATTGTTATGATATAAGTGGAGTACTCTGATTGAGTCTAGGCTCATATGCTCACGTTTATTTTGTTGCTTGGTTTTTTTAGTATCGTATTTATTCCGATGTTATGTATGCTTTATTCTGAAGCAAAATTAACTCAGGATAATTCTAAGAAGGTTTTGTTTTGGCTGAGTTTTCTACCCGGCGTTTGTATCTTTCTGCTGTATAGCTTTCTAAAGCCCAATGATCCACCTGTTATTCCATCGAAGGAATGTGGTGTTGTGCAGTTTTATCAGATGCATAAAGTTCGAGGTGGTAATGAATTTGAACGTGTGAGTATTCGCTTTGATGGCGCTCAATATAGTCGGCATTTATTTTTCGATAAGCATCTGGATAAAATTCCTCAAGGCCAAAAGGCCTGTTTTGAATATCTAGATAAGTTCAAATATCCACATTTGTCAGAATCTAAGTTTGTTCAATGGATTGAACCGAATGAAATGTAAACCATCATTGAAACTAATCAGATAATATAAAGCATATTTCATTGTTAGAGCAGAAACATGGCTATAGCTGAAGCATTTCTTGCGACGCAAAATTGTTATTTTAATTATGAATTTGAAGAACTTTATTTAGAGGATGATTTTCCTGAGGAGTTATCTGTGTCACTGCGTGGCATGATGTTCCGTCATGAGATTCAATATCCTGATGCAACCTATTTCATTTATTACAGTGAGATGTTGACGGGGAATGAACTGCAAAAAATGAAAGATGATTGGATGCGATATTGCCCACATTCATAATTGAAAAATATGAATGTAATTAAATGCGTGATCCAAAACTTTAATTCAGCTATTAGATTGTGATTTTAAAAGCTCACTTCGATGAGCTTTTTTGATTTTTCGGTATCAATTGCAGCCCGCCTGTTATCGCCGCGCCAATCGTAGCAAGCAAGATGTCTTTGTGTGCATCCCACATATCACCTTGTTGTCCATTATAGTTTTCCGCTTCCTCAGGAGATAAACCAATGGCAATCAGCCATTCCAGCCATTCATAGAGCATGCTGCTGGCCACCACAAACTGAATCACCAGTAGGAAAATGACCACGGGTTTTTGCTGCGGCAACCAGACCTGAAACAGGCGATGGAAAACTGGATAAAGTAATAATCCGTAGGCCAGATGGACAAATCGGTCGAACATATTGCGTGACCAGTGCATGGCTTCATTCAGATTAAAGCCAAAAATCTGTTCGATCCACTGGTTATAGGGCACATAAGAATACAGATAGTGCGCAGCAATCACATGAACAATCAGAAAAAGAATATATAAATTAAAATTTAAAAAATTCAGCCCGATTTTATACAGGCAGATGAGCAGCATGATGATCATGAAAACTGTGCCTGCTTGATGCAAGAGATAAGCTTCCAGTTCTAAAGGACGAATACTGGCAAGCAAACTCGCCAGAATTAAAATGCCCAGGCTCGCGTAATGTTTGGCAGAAAGTCGATGTTCAATCATGTCGTTATTATGAAATATCTTTTTTAAAATAAAATACATTATAAATAAAAAGGCGAAGCCTGAGCTTCGCCTTTTCGTCTTATTGCAAATTAGATTTTTGCAATCAGCTCAGCTACCTGTTTAGCTTGATCAGCAGCATTACCTGTATATGATGCAGGTGTCATTTCCGCTAAACGCGCACGGTCAGCAGCAGGAACAGCTTCTAACTCGTTACCGTTTACGAAATCTACCATCATGTCGCGAGTCATGGCTTGACCACGAGTCAGGGCTTTTAGTTTTTCGTATGGTTTTTCAACGTTGTAACGACGCATTACAGTTTGAATTGGTTCAGCCAATACTTCTTGGGCATTATCCAAATCTTCATTGATACGCGCAGCATTCAATTCCAGTTTACCAATACCTTTAGAGCAAGCTTCAAAAGCAATTAAGCTTTGCGCAAAACCAACACCCATGTTACGAAGCACCGTAGAGTCAGTCAGGTCACGCTGCCAGCGAGAAATAGGCAGTTTTTCGCCAAGGTGTGCAAGTACAGCATTGGCAATACCCAAGTTACCTTCAGAGTTTTCAAAGTCAATTGGGTTAACTTTGTGTGGCATGGTTGAAGAACCAACTTCGCCTTCTTTTAGTTTTTGCTTGAAGAAACCAAGAGAGATATAGCCCCAAATGTCACGGTTAAAATCGATCAGAATAGTGTTGAAACGACGTAGCGCATCAAACAGTTCAGCCATATAGTCATGTGGCTCGATTTGAGTGGTGTACGGGTTGAAGTCTAGACCCAAAGACTCTACAAATGCTTGTGAATGCGCAGGCCAGTTGATGTCTGGGTAAGCAGAGTAGTGCGCATTGTAGTTACCTACTGCACCATTGATTTTGCCCAGTAGCTCAACATTTTTGAACTGTTTGATTTGGCGTGCAAGGCGGTAAGCCACGTTCGCCATTTCTTTACCCAAAGTTGTCGGGCTTGCAGTTTGACCATGAGTACGAGACAACATTGGCTGGTCTGCATGCTTTTCAGAAAGCGCAACGATTGAATCGATGATTTGCTGCATAGATGCAACCAGTACATCACGACCGCTTTTCAGCATCAAGGCATGTGACAGGTTGTTAATATCTTCAGACGTACATGCAAAGTGAATGAATTCACCGGCATTTTTAAGTTCTTCGATACCAGCGATTTTTTCTTTCAGGAAATACTCAACCGCTTTAACGTCGTGGTTAGTGGTGCGTTCGATCTCTTTGATGCGATTGGCGCCATCTTCAGAAAAATCGCTCACAATCGCATCAAGCGCTGCATTAGTTTCACCTGAAAACGCCGGTACTTCAGTAATTTCCGGGTGGTTTGCAAGCGCTTGTAACCAACGCACTTCAACAGTCACACGAGCATGGATTAAACCAAACTCAGAAAGAAAAGGACGTAGAGCATCACATTTGCTCGCGTAACGTCCATCTAATGGAGAAAGTGCAGTTAAAGCGTTCATATCGATTCCTTAGATTTTGGAATTAAACGTAAAACGAAACACGTGCAGCATCAGTTAAACCACCTGAAACTGTAAACGCGCTAGATTCTGAATATCTTGTAGCAACTTGCGCTTGCCAAATACCATGCCCCAAGAGCTGCCACCGAGCTGACGCCACAAGTGCGCCATTTGCAAACCGGTAAATAAGGACGCACGAATACGGTTGGTGTGTCCGGCATCTTTAAAGGCTTCGGCATTGCCACGTACCATAATACGCGGATTAATCTGTCCGGCCGTATCGACATAGGTTTGAGCGAGATTGGCAATGATGCTGGGGTGCAGGTAATTATTATCAAAGAAAGAAAGCTGTCTGAGAATTTTCTGTTGGGACTGTTCAATAATTTCAACAAATTTGGGGTTGCTATAGACCTTCTTTTCTAATTGAAGAAGTGCCATTGCATAGCTCATGGGAAGTTTGGTGCTGGAAAGTTTTGGAATTCTGGATTTTGGAGAAGTATTGAAGGGTTGAATAATGCTGCTTTCTAATGTTTTTAAACCTAAGGAAATATCGGCCAGTTGATTAAAAAAGTCCAGGGTCTGGGCATTCTGATTGCTGCCGGGACGGATATTAAGACTGGCTCTAATTAACTGTTCAAAATAAAAGTTACCACTTTCACCAATGCTTTGCTGCCCCGTCAATGCTGTCATATGGGTTAGCTGGGTGGCCTGAAACACACCCGCTAATGCCAAAGCACGATTTTGACGAGTATTCAACGTTGTGGCTGGTTGAAATGGTAACTCCGTCATGCCGAATTCATCCTTTTATAAAATCAGGTTTAGGTGCATTGGTATGATGAATCACACCACCCCCTAAACAAACTTCACCTGAATAGAACACCACGCTTTGACCCGGGGTCACTGCACGTTGAGGTTCATCAAACTCAACACGAACACCATTCGGTGATTCTGAATCCTGGTATACCGTACACGCTTGATCAGTCTGACGGTAACGGGTTTTGGCTGTACAGCGGAAACCTGTTTCAGGAATATCTTGCTCACCTGCCACCCAGTCAATCGCCTCACTCCAAAGTATGGTGCTTTGCATCAGTGGGTGTTCATGGCCTTGGCCGACCACCAGACGATTGCCTTCGATATCTTTATGCAATACGAACCAGGCGCCTTCAGCGACGCCTTTCATACCGCCAATACCAATACCACCGCGTTGACCGAGCGTATAGTACATTAAGCCGTGATGATCACCAACCTCTTTACCGTCTTCCAGTACGATTTTTCCGGGTTGAGCAGGTAAATATTGCTTCAAGAAGTCATTAAATCGACGTTCACCAATGAAACAGATGCCAGTCGAGTCTTTTTTCTTGGCCGTGACCAGATCTAATTCTTCTGCAATTTTACGGACTTGTGGCTTTTCAATTTCACCAACAGGGAACAGGGTCTTATTAATTTCACGACCATGGACAGCATGCAGGAAATAAGTCTGGTCTTTGTTATTGTCCACACCACGCAATAAAGGTGCATATTCTTCACCACGTGAGTTGGTCATGGTTTCACCACGACGGCAGTAATGGCCTGTGGCAATAAAGTCTGCACCCAAGTTAATCGCGTGATCTAAGAAGGCACGGAATTTAATTTCTTTATTACATAAAATGTCTGGGTTTGGCGTACGGCCAGCCGCATATTCCGCCAGGAAATGCTCGAATACGCGATCCCAATATTCCATGGCAAAGTTTGCGGTATGCAGTTTAATCCCGATTTTGTCGCAAACGGCTTGTGCATCGGCAAGGTCATCCATCGCCGTGCAATATTCTGTGCCGTCATCTTCTTCCCAGTTTTTCATGAAAAGACCTTCAACCTGATAACCTTGTTGAAGTAAAAGGGCAGCAGAAACAGATGAATCTACACCACCTGACATACCGACGATGACACGTTGTTGCATAGGATTAGGCATCCAAATTTGAAATTAAGGGAGAATTTTGGTGCTCGTAAATGAGCGATAAAGGATATTTTTGACCTGAAAGCGCATCTTGCACGGCTTTAATCACCAATGGACTACGCGCGCGAGCAGATTCAATCAGTTCATCAAGCGTCATCCAGACTGCGCCGATAATATCTGTATCTAAAGTGGCATTTGGGTCATAGTCAATGGATTTGGCCAAGAAACAGAAACGGTAATAAGTACGATCCGGGAACATCGGTGGAGTATAGGTATATATACCTAATAAGTGTTTTACTTCCACCCTATGACCTGTTTCTTCCATGGTTTCACGAATTGCGGCTTCAATAATGGTTTCACCGCATTCAACATGACCTGCTGGCTGATTAAATACCGTGTGTGTCACACCTTCTGTATGTTCTTCTACAAACAGGAATTTTCCGTCTTTTTCAACGACAGTTGCGACAGTGACATGAGCAGTCCAAGCGGTCATAAAGCAGCACCATGGAAAAGGATGCACTATTGTATAAAATTTTAGGGTGTGTGGCTATGATGAAATTTTCCGAAAACTATAGTTTTAAACTTTCCTTCAAATTCATTGTTATGATTATATAGAAAGTCAATTTGACTTTCAGGAATTGGATGTTGGCATATTTCTAGACATGAGTAATATTTGATTGTATTCAGGGAAAGTTCACGTCTTTTTTGTCTAATTTCAACTTTATTTTCATCATAATGTGAAATAAGTGTTTCGAAGTTTTTTACGGGTACTTCTTGTATTTGTAAATATAAGTTATTTAAATGTACTTCAAAATAATTTATATTTTCCTTGAGTATGACGGCAGCCTCTAAAGCATTTCTGAGATCATTTTTTTCGAGTTGAATGTTATATTGTACCTTCCAAGAAATAAAACCAATGATGGCAACTATAGGTGTTATTACATAAGTAGTGGTTGTAATAATTGTGTTAATTCCAGTCATACTGAAGCTACAAGATAAAGATTGTCCTTGACACACTGCTATGTACTGAAAAAATCCACATATGAATAAAATTATTATGTAGATGAGTAGATAAAATCCCACATATTTTTCAATTTCTTTAAACATAAATATTCATATAGAGATAGATTTAATTTATTGTATCTAACGATCAAAAAATTTGGCAATTAAAACAGTTATTTATAATTCTCAGAAACTTTTACATAATTATGTGCAGAATACGGCAAGAACGCCATTTCTTTTTCAGTGAGCGGACGTGCTTTTTTTGCCGGGCTACCAACATAGAGCCAGCCACTTTCCAAAACTTTACCCGGTGGAACTAGCGTACCTGCACCAATCATCACATCATTCGGAATGATGACATCATCCAGAATAATGCTGTTAATCCCAATTAGTACACGATTACCAATCGTACAACCATGCAATGTCACATGATGGCCAATCGTGACATCTTCACCAATGATCAAAGGCGAACCATTCGGTTTATCGGCTTTTTTATGACTGACATGCAACATGGCATGATCCTGAACATTCGAATTTTTACCAATCCGGATTGAATTAACATCACCACGAATCACGGCAAAAGGCCAGACAGAAACATTTTCAGCCAAGACCACATCGCCGACCACGATTCCCATCGGATCGATATAACACGATTCATCAATTTGTGGAGTTGTGTCTAAATAAGAACGAATGTTTTGGCTCATGGTGATCTGCTCATTAAAAGTTTAAGGATCATGTGCATAGTATAAAATAAAAAGCACCCATCTGAATGAGTGCTTTGGTCTTAGTGCTAGACTAAAACAGTCTATTTAAACTTAGAACAAGTTTGAGAAGAATTGTTTAATGTGGTCGAGCATACGTGCGAAGAAACCAGCTTCTTCAACCGCGTTTAAAGCCACCAACGGTTTTTCTGAAATTACTTTACCATCCAGAGTCGCTACGTATTTACCTACGACCTGACCAGGCTGTAAAGGTGCAGTCAGTTTAGGCTGAACCACCAGCTGGGTTTTAATCGCGTTGGCCTGACCTTTCGGCATAGTCACATTAAAGTTTTCAGCAAGACCGATCTGAACTTCATCTTCCTTACCAAACCAGACTTTGGCTTTAGCAAGTACCTGTTTAGCCGGTTGAACATTTTTGGTTTCGAAGTTTGCATAACCCCAAGCCAACAATTCACGTGTTTGTGTCGCACGTTCCTGCATGGTTGGTGCACCAAAAATCACTGAAATCAAACGCGTAGGACCGCGTTTTGATGAGGTAGTCAAACAATAACCAGCTTCATCAGTGTGGCCAGTTTTTAAACCATCTACACTCGGATCAGTATATAGCAGGGCATTACGGTTACCTTGCTTGATGCCATTAAAGGTAAATTCTTTTTCCGCATAAATCGGATAATACTTAGAACTGTCTTTAATGATGTGTTGTGCCAGCGTTGCCATATCTTTGGCAGTTGAATAATGACCTTCAGCCGGCATACCGGTTGAATTGATAAAGCTGGTATTGGTCATGCCAATACGTTTAGCTTCCTGGTTCATCATATGTGCAAAGGTACCCTCGTTCCCTGCAATATGTTCAGCCATGGCTTTCGATGCATCATTCCCTGATTGAATAATAATCCCGCGAAGCATTTCAAGTGCAGTTGCCGTACCATTTAAAGGTACATACATACATGATTCCGCGCTACTGCCGCGACACCATGCTGACTCGTTCATGCGCACTTGTTCATCTTCAGTGAGTTCACCGCTCAATAGTTTTTGTTCGATGATGTAGCTGGTCATCATCTTGGTCATTGAAGCAGGGGCTAATTTTTCATTTTCATTTTTTGAAGCGAGAAGTTGCCCTGTCTCGTAGTCCATTAGCACGTAGGATTTATTATTCAATTCTGGTGGTGCAGATAGGACAGTTGCTGCAAAGCTAAAACTAGGAACTAATAATAATGCAGCAAGGGCAGTTTTTTGGGTCATTTCTAGTGGGTTCCTATATCTTGATGTAAGCACGAAGAGCCTAGCATTTTAGGACAAAGCTAGGCTGACTTCTATGGGAAACCCGGTCTTATTTCAAAAGTATTGTAAGTTATCGGCAGAAAAGCAGCTTAATTGTTATAGGTGGTTAATTCATTACAAATCACCTGATTTTTTTTCTTGCCGGCTTTCTTGGCATCCGATTGTGCTTCGGCCAGAATATTGCGGAAATCGTTCTGTTTAGCCATCTGGTTTAAGCTTTCAACCGGATTACGCTGGCCCGGCATATACTCAGTCACCAGCTTGGTATAACCCTGATTAAACTGTGACTTGTCTTTGACCATGCTTGGACAGATTTCTGAAAGAACATAAATGGCTGCCAGTTCCTGTTTGGTCACTTGCTGAGTTGGGGTAACATTAATGTTTTCATCGGCTGCAAATGCAGAAGTTCCCAAAAGAGTGGCGGCAGAAATTGCGCAGAATGTTAAAGCTTGGAATATTGGATTTTTCATTGAAAACTCAAAAAATGGATTTAGAACAATAATTTGCCTAGCTTAAACTTATTTTTGAAATTGAAAAGTGGGAAAATGTAGCGAAGCTGTAGAATTATGAATAAATCTGTAAGAGAAAATAAGACGATGTTTACACCGTCTTATTTGAAAATTTAGCTGGCTTAGCCTTGGTAGTTCAGCATTTCTTCACAGACAGTTTTCTGCTCGTCTGAGCTGGTTTGCTTTGCACCCTGACGTGCTTCTTCAAGTAAAGATTTATATTCACTGTCTGCCTGTAGCTTTTGATAGCTCATGCCTTTATCTGAGTAGTCTGCAAGATAAGACTGGATCAATTGTTCAACGGTGCTGTTAAATTTTGGATTTTGACCAATGATTGCCGGGCAAACTTCAGCCATAACCTGTGCTGATGCAATATCTTCTTTTACAATGGTATTGTTTTCTTCAACAGTCAGATCGTTTGCCATGACTGAAGGGGAAATAAATGCTGCCAAGCTTAAAGTGAGAGCGCTAAGTAAAGAGAATTTTTTAATCATCTTGAGCCACATATTATAAAGATGGATGTCGAGCAATAAATATATATAATTCCTGCACTAATACAATGAAATGTCCTAGTCAGTCATTTTTTAGCGTAACGAGATTTTTTAGTGAATATTTTAGTTTCAAATGATGATGGGGTGTTTGCACCCGGTATTCAGGCTTTGGCGCAAGCGCTAAAGCCTTTGGGGCGAGTGGTGATTGTGGCACCGGAAAGTGAACGCAGTGGCTTTTCTAGTGCCTTAACTTTGGACCGCCCTTTACGCCCAATCCAGATTTCTCCTGATGTCTGGGCGGTTAATGGGACGCCGGCAGATTGCGTTTACTTGGCTATGAACGGGCTATTTGATTTTGAATTTGACCTAGTGGTTAGCGGGATAAATAGCGGCGCAAATCTGGGAGATGATATCTTGTATTCCGGTACAGTCGGGGCGGCCTTTGAAGGTCGTTTAACTAAACATCCTGCGATTGCCGTATCACTGAGTGGGCCGAATGTACGTGGCTATCAGCAGCCTCAGGATTATCAGTTGGCCGCCGAATGAGTGCATGATTTTATTGCTCGTGGTTTGCCTGTTCTGCCTGAGCGACATATTTTTAATATCAATATTCCAGATGTAACTGAATTGCAGGGTGAAAAAGTGACATATCAAAGTCGCCGCCGTCAGTCTAAACCGGTGACGAGTCATGTAGATCCGCGTGGTCGTCAGGTATTTTGGATTGGACTCTCGGGAGAAGCAGTCGCAGAACCTAAGCCGGGATTTAGCGAGATTGATTCAGACTTCTCTGCGGTCGCCAATGGCTATGTCAGTATTACCCCGATTCAGATGGATGCCACCAATTATGAGAGTTTGCGGAATTTGCAAACACAATTGGAAGAAAATGCGTCCTTAGTGTTATAACTTTGTGAAAAACTCGCGATTGCAAGTATATTGCCGTAAAACTTTGCTAATCTTAACGAAATTTTGCAACCGTATAGCATTAGAGAGGAAGATAATGTTCTTGGTGTTACCGAAATGTGTCGTAGCTTCGCCTGCAACCCTGATTAAAACCCTTGTTTTATCGACCGTTGTTATTTCTACAGGAGTAATTACCGGTTGTGCCACCAAACCCCAGGTGAATAATGCAACGCGTTATGCAACAGCTCCTGATTTCTATACGGTGCGTTCAGGAGATACATTGAGCGGGATTGCAGCACGTTATGGGCTGAACTATATCAGTGTCGCGGAGATGAATGATATCAGTGCGCCTTACCGGATTTATGTCGGACAATCAATCCGCCTGAAAAGCAATACTGCGCGCCGTAGCACCAGTACTCAGGCTATGACTCAGGCAGCGCCAATCCAGCGTCAAACAATTGCAGTGCCTACACCGGCACCGGTGACACCAGCAACCACAGTACAAACCACACCACGCGTCAATACATCTGCACCGGTTACGCCAGTATCTACGGCTGCAGGTTTACGTTGGGTAAAACCATCGAATGGTGCGATTCTTCAGCAATACAATTTAGCTTCTAATATCAAGGGCACCCGCTATAGTGGCAATGTCGGCGATCCGGTATTTGCAGCAGCAGACGGGCAGGTGGTGTATGCCGCTGATGGCCTGAAAGAATATGGCAATCTGGTGTTGGTGAAGCATATCAATGGCTATATCACCGCTTATGCACATAACAGTAAATTGAATGTGAAAAGTGGCCAAAATGTAACGGCTGGTCAAAAAATTGCAGAAATGGGATCGACTGGTACAAACCGTACCATGCTTGAGTTTCAGGTGCGCTTAGACGGCAAACCTATTAATCCTACTGCAGTTTTACCAAACAATTAAATAAATAATGCAAAGTGTAAATTTCGCCGTATAATACAATAAGTTGCTTTTATCAAATGATGAAGCACCTCATAAGTTTAGAGGGAAATTTATGTTAGATCAACTTCGAGCAATGGGTGTCTTTGCTTGCGTTGTGGAGAAGAACTCGTTTAGCGGTGCTGCCCGTGAATTAGGGATTACGACCAGCGCCGTCAGTCAACAAATTCGCTCATTAGAACACGATATGGAAGTCGTACTTCTAAATCGTTCGACGAGAAAATTAAGTCTGACCGAAGCGGGACAAGCTTTTTTCCATAGCTGTCAAGAAATGTTATCTGCTGCTGAGCGCGGTAAAGTCCGGATCAATGAGTTACGTGATGATCTCGTGGGTGAGCTGCGTATCGTTTCTTTGCCAGAATTATGCGCGAATCATGTGATTCCTGCACTTTCTCATTGGATAGCTGCACATCGCGGCTTGGCAGTACATTTAGAAACAAACAATCATGAGGTTGATTTGTTGGATGGGCGAGTTGATATCGCCCTAAGATTTGAACAGAAAAATGATGAGCATAATCTTCAGGTTGTGCCATTGATGCAGATTGAGCAAATTCTGGTGGCGACACCGAGTTATATTAATCAAAGCACCATTATTTCGAAACCTGATGATCTTAAAAATCATGAGGTCTTGCCTTTAACGCATCTTAAAAACCATCAGTATTATCATTTCCAACATGTGAATACTGCAGAAAAAGCCGAGTTTGAACTGAAATCCCGTTTCAGTACCAATAACGGTTTGGTTGCAAAATCGATGTGCTTGCAGGGTAATGGGATTGCCAAGGTTTTATATCTTGATGCTAAAAAGGATTTGCTTAACGGTACTTTAGTTGAAGTTCTGCCTGAATGGAGACTGCCATCGATTACACTGTATGCGGTTATTCCGAAACGTGAACAACAACCGACAAAAATTCTTCGTTGTCTTGATACCCTGAAACAATATTTTAGCCAGATCTCTGGCGGACGTATGTTACAAAACGCATCATAGAGTGCAGAATAATAAAAAAGCCGCTTTAGAGCGGCTTTTTTAATTTTTAGGCTAGGGCTTTATGCCAAATAAGCTTTGATCATTTTTACCAGACGTTCGATCAACTGGTCTGCCTGCTCCTGGGTAATATTCAGGGTAGGCAACAGACGAACGACATTGCCTGCAGTGACATTGATAATCATCTTGTATTCATTGCGTGCAATCGCAACCAGATCACCACATTCTTTTGGTAATTCAATCCCGATCATCAGACCGAAACCACGTACGATGACATTTTGATCTGCCAGTTTGTTGAGTAGCTGGTCAACGATATAAGCACCTTTTTCAGCCGCATTCGCGACGATATTTTCTTTTCGCATAATATCGAGAATGGTATAGACCACACGCGAACCCAGTGCTGTACCGCTATAGGTAGAACCGTGATTTCCAGCAGTTAATACACCGACGCCACGACCTTGGGTCATGACTGCACCAATCGGGAAGCCATTTCCTAAGCCTTTGGCTGTGGTCAGTACATCCGGAATAATATTGGTGTGCTGATAAGCAAAGTATTTACCGGTACGGCCATTACCAGTTTGCACTTCGTCCAGCATCATCAGCCAGTTATGCTGGTTGCAGATTTGGCGAATTTCTTCTAAATAGCTGAAACCTTGAGGTGCGGTATTCACACCGCCTTCACCCTGAATAGGCTCAATCAAAATCGCTACGATATCCGGATGATTGATTGCAGCTTCTTCAATTGCTTCGATATCACCAAAAGGTACACGGACAAAACCTTCAACCAGTGGGCCAAAGCCTTCCTGCACTTTTTTATTGCCTGTAGCAGATAAGGTGGCCATGGTACGACCATGGAAAGACTGGTCGGCAACAATGATTTTAGGCGATGCAATGCCTTGCATATGACCAAATTTACGTGCAATTTTGATTGCACCTTCATTTGATTCTGCGCCACTGTTGGAGAAAAATACTTCTTCCATACCTGCAACTTCAGCCAGTTTCTGTGCGGCAGCGGTTTGCCAAGGCACTTCAAACAGGTTGCTGGTATGAATCAGGGTCGCTGCCTGTTCAGCAATCGCTTCGGCAATGACTGGATGCGCATGGCCCAAACCGCATACCGCAATTCCGGTTAATGCATCTAAATACTCTGTACCATCTTCGGTATAAAGATATGCACCTCGTCCTCGGACAAAGCTGATCGGTTGACGGCCAAAAACAGGCATCAAATGAGACGGTTGATCAGTTTGTACCGGTGCGAGGGTAATATTATTCATGACTAACTCTTAACTGTTAGGTGGAAAGAAAAACTTATATAAGCAAAAACCCACTCAGATTTAAAGGGTAATTGTAAATAAAATTGGAATTATTGCTTTAGACATACTGTTTTGCCTGGATTTGGGTATAATGCGAGACAGATGAGTTGAGGATTTATCAATGACTGAACAAGCACGCGATACCAAAGCGTTAATTCGTGACCAAATTGCAAAACACGCAGTACTTCTTTACATGAAAGGCACACCGCAATTTCCACAATGTGGTTTTTCTGCACGTGCAGTAGAAGCACTCAGTCAAATTGGTCGTCCGTTTGCTTATGTAAACATTCTGGAAAACCAGGACATTCGCGCGATGTTACCACAAATCGCCAACTGGCCGACATTTCCACAGCTTTGGATCAATGGTGAGTTGATCGGTGGTAGTGATATCATGCTCGACATGTTCCAAAAAGGTGAATTAAAGCCTTTAGTTGAACAGTATAGCCCGGCAGCTGATGCTTAATTTTGTATTAAATTAAGTTCAGATGTGAAAAAGCGCTTCATTGAGAAGCGCTTTTTTTTATCTCTACTTTTGCTTAGGTCAAGGTTAGAGTTAATCCTCTGTCGCTGCATCCGGCTTTTCAACTGTCGAAGCATCAGCTTCAACTTCAGTTTGTGGCTCGACGATTTGCTTCTTGTCTTTTTTCTTCTTCTTTTTTTTCTTTTTCTTCGGCACTTCGACCAGCTCGGCACCATCTTCAATCGCTTGCCAATAATCCAGCTGTGCCATCACTGCGGCATAGATTGAATTTTTGCTATAACGACCTTTTTTATCCAAGGTGCCGACAGGACGCGCCATCAGAATTTCCAGCGCCTGATCAATGGTATCAATCGCGTGAATATGGAACTGACCTTCTTCCACAGCAATGGTGACATCTTTACGCAGCATCAGATGCTGCATATTTTGACGCGGAATAATCACACCTTGTTTTCCGGTCAGACCTTGTAACTTGCAAGCATCAAAGAAACCTTCAATTTTGGCATTCACACCACCTACCGGTTGTACTTGTCCCAGCTGGTTCATGGAACCGGTAATGGCCCAGGATTGATCAATCGGTAACTGACTGATGGCCGACAGTAAGGCAGACAGTTCCGCGACTGTGGCACTGTCACCATCGACCTGACCATAACTTTGTTCAAAGGCCAGTGCAGCAGAGAAATGCAAGGTCTGTTCACGACCAAAATGTGCTTTCAGGAAAGACGACATCAGCAACACGCCTTTAGCATGTAAAGAGCCACCGAGTTCCACACTGCGTTCGATATCCAGAATATCACCACCACCTTGATACACCGAAGCAGTCAGTCGTGAAGGCAGACCAAATTCAACATCAGCATAATGAATGACGGACAGGGCATTGATTTGGCCCAGACGATGGCCGCGGGTTTCGATCAGTTGAGTACCACGAGTCAGATCTTGCCAATACAGTTCACGTAAATAGCCGAGACGATATTTGCGATGATCCAGGGCAGTATTGATATGTTTTTCTGACACCATCTTGTCGCCAGCCTGGAAGGCATGATGATGTGCTTCACGGATCAGATCACCCAGCGTCAGGGCATGTAATGACAATGAACTTTGATCTTCGGCCTGACGGCTGGAATCTGTGAGCAATGCCGCCAAAGCAGAACGGTCAAAAGGTAATAATTTATCCGATTGCACATAGTCGGCAATCAGCTGCATATAGGCCTGCTCGTTGTCGTCATTACGTTGTAATGTATCGGTAAAATCAGCACGGATTTTAAAGATGCTGCCCAGCTCTGGTTCAAGCTCTAAAATTTCATAATAAATTTCAGGCTCAGCCAGCAAGATGACCTTGATATTCAATGGAATCGAAGCAGGTTCGATTGAAATACTGCCGGTTAGGGTGATCATATGCTCAAGCGAGGACAGTTTTAAATGTCCCGATTTAAGTGCGCGCTTCAAGCCTTGCCATGCATATGGCTGTTCCAGCAATTGTTCTGCTTCCAGCATCAGGAAGCCACCGTTAGCCTTATGCAATGTACCTGGACGAATCAGGGTAAAGTCCGTGGTAATCGTGCCATTTTGGGTCAGTTGTTCCACATGACCCAAAAGGTTGTAATGCGTTGGAAAATCTTCAAAGATCACCGGTGCACCACTGTTCGGCTTGTGCGTAATAATCACATTCGCCTGATAACGTGCCGGAACGCGACTGAACAGTGCCGGAGTGAAGTCATCTTCTTCCTGTTCCAGCACAATTTCGACATTGTTGATAATGTCTTCGGCATAGTATTTCAGGTAATATTCCAGACCTTCCACATGTTTGAATTTTGCCAGAATCTGTTCGACTCGCGGCAAGACTACCTGCTTGGCGATATCGCGGTTCAGGATCTGTACGCGATCGCGTGCATCATCTTCCAGATCACCCAGGTGCAAACCCAGACGTTCCAGTTTCTTATCCATATAGCGCATGTTGGACGCCAGTTCGGCACGATCTTTGTTGCTTAAGGCATTCAGATCTTCCTGAGACATTTCCTGCAATTTGTCATCAATCAGATGTACAGGTACAAAACAGTGCTCATCATGTCGAGAGATCAGCTTCAGATCCAGTTCTGCACCTTCTTTGGTCAGTTCGATCAGCGCCTGCTGTTGCTCATCTCCCGTTTCCTGGCGAATCATTTCGATGCGGTTGTGATAGGTCTCTGCAGTAAAACGGCGCTCAAGCTGTTTCAGAATCGTTTGCCAGCTTTGATTCAACATGGCTTGGAATTTTGGACCATGACCCGGGGGCAGTTCTAGTGCAATTGGCTGACGCTGGTTCTGAAAGTTATTCACGTACACCCAGTCATTCGGGGTTTCCATAGTTTTGGCGTGCTGTTGCAGCAAACGCTTCACCATGGTGCGTTTTCCGAGACCTGCGGTACCGACAGCAAAAATGTTATAGCCGGAATAAGGCAGGGCAATCCCGGCCTCAACTGAGGCGCGTGCGCGATCTTGGCCCAAAAAGTTATTCAGGGGCTTGATCCGTTTGGTTGACGCAGGAATTTTTTCTAAGTTTGGAATGTGCGTCAGCTGGGTGGATGTTAACCGGGTATGGTCCAGAGTATTTTTAATTTCGCTTTGTTCAAATGCAGAGATAAGTAAATCTGAGCGGATTTTTTGTGGAGTTGTGCTGGTGTTGCTGGCAATAGAAGAATTAATTTGATCGAGTCTCTGGGTCACTGTTGAAAATCCAAAACGAAATATTACGTTGATGAGAGTTAAGGTATACAGATTTACTTGAAAAATTCAAGCCAACATGTCGCTTTTGCCAGAAAATAAAAAACCGGAAATGTGATAAATATATAAATCTTGTTGAAAGATACGCTATTACAGGATTGAATAGCAGCAATTGGTTTTTCTGCGGAAAATAATAAAGCAATGACAACACAAACGACGGGTTGGAAATCCGCATTTACAGCATTTTTAGATCGACGTGCATTGATCATGCTGTTCTTGGGATTTTCGGCTGGTGTGCCGATTCTTCTGATTTTTTCCAGTCTGTCTTTATGGTTAGGTGAGGCCGGAATCAGCAAAAGTGCAGTAACTTTCTTTAGCTGGGCCGCATTGGGCTATT